>NZ_JAZHDB010000015.1:0-7984 GCF_036584575.1 Desulfolutivibrio sp. | reverse complement strand
TTTTTTTCATGGTCTCGTCCACGTAGCTGAAATGGAAGAGCAGGGTGGACAGGTCGGTGTCGGGCCGGGCGCCGTCGTAGATGCCCCGGATGACCATTTCCCACTGCCCGGGATAGATGGTCCCCTTGAGGGTGATGGTGTCGCCGAGTTTCCAGTTGAAGCGTTCGGCCAGCTTGCGGCCGACGATGGCTCCCTTGCGGTCGCGCAGGAAGTCGTTTTTCTGGCCGGGTTGGATGAGGATTTCCGGGTACAGGGCCAGGTAGGATTCGGGTTCCACCACGAAGTTGGCGAAGAAGTTTTTTTCGTCGATGTAGATGCCGCCGAACCAGTTGCCGTAGGAGACGTGGGTGATGCCGGGCACGCCCCGGATGCGTTCCCGGTAGGATAGGGGCAGGGGGACGATGAGCGAGACGGCGTTGCGGGTCACGAGACGGGTGGCTGACGAGGCCTCGACCCCGATGTGCCAGGCGTCCATGACCGTGCGCAGAAGTCCGAAGGCCAAAAGGGCCACGGTGATGCCGAGAATGGTCAGAAAGGAGCGCAGGGTGTGGCGGAAGGCGTTTTTAACGACCAGCCTAATCAGAAACATGGAGCACGCCCTTGTCCAGGCTGCGCACGAGGTGGGCGGCGTCGGCGGCCCGCTGGTCGTGGGTGACCATGATGATGGTCTTGCCCAGTTCGGTGTTCAGGCGGTTCATGAGGTGCAGGATGTCCTGGGCGGAAACCCGGTCCAGGTCGCCGGTGGGTTCGTCGGCCACGATGATGTCCGGGTCGGCCACGATGGCCCGAGCGATGGCCACGCGTTGCTGCTGGCCGCCCGAGAGTTGGTTGGGGCGGTGGTCCATGCGGTCGGCCAGGTTGACGGCCTCTAGGGCATGGGCGGCGTGCTCCCGGCGTTCATGCCGGGAGAGAGTGGTCAAAAGCAGGGGCAACTCCACGTTTTCCAGGGCCGTGAGCACCGGGATGAGGTTGTAGAACTGGAAGATGAATCCCACATGGCCGCTACGCCAGTCGGCCAACTCGCCTTCGGACAGGGTGACGATGTCCGTGTCGCCCATCAGGATTTGGCCCGAGTCGGCGGTGTCGATGCCTGCGATGAGGTTTAAAAGCGTGGACTTGCCCGAGCCCGAGGGCCCGATCAGGGCCAGAAATTCTCCGGCGGCGATGTCGAAGGTGATGCCCGAAAGCACGGGGATGGATTGGTCGCCCCGGGTGTAGGACTTGCAGAGGTCGCGGATGCGGATGAGCGGGGTGTCCATGCCGCGCCTATCCTTCCTGGATGGTGATGGCGTCGCCGGTGGCAAGCGCCGCCGGGGGCGACAGCACCAGCCGGTCGCCCGGGGATATCCCTCCCGTGATCTCCACCATGTCGCCAAGGGGGGCGCCGGGGGTCACGGGAATTTCTTTGGCGTGGCCGTCCTCGATGCGAAAGACGATGTCGCGACCGCCGCGTTTGGCCAGCGCCCTGGCCGGAACGGCCAGCCGGGGAATCTTCTCTCCCGGGGCCAGGGGGCGTTCCAGGAAGGCCGCCTTGGCGCTCATCTCGGGCATGACCCGGGGATCGAGGGCCGCGAAGCGGATCTTGACCATGACCGTGGCCTTGGTGCGATCCGCCGTGGGCACGATCATATGCACGTAGCCGGGAAAGCGTTCGTCGGGGAAGGCGTCCAGGATGATTTCGCAGGGGGCCCCGGATTTGACCTTGGACAGGTTGGATTCGGACACGTCCACCTCCACCTGGAGCGAGGAGAGGTCGGCGATGGTGACCACGGCGGCCTTGGCGTTGGCCGAGGCCCCAAGCGGGGAGATGATGTCGCCCACATCGGCGTTCTTGGTCAGGATCACGGCGTCGAAGGGGGTTCGGACCAGGGTGTATTCCAGATTGGCCCGGGCCTCGGCCACGGCCGCCGTCCGGGCCGCCAGTTCGGCCTCGGCCTGGTCCAGGGCGGCTTTGGCTTTGTCTTTGCGGGCCTTGGACGAGTCGTGTTCGGATTTGGCCACGTAGCCGTTATTCACCAGTCGGGACATGCGGCCGTGGTGCAATTCGGCGTCGGTCAGTTCGGCCCTGGCCTCGGCAATGCGGTGCCCGGCGTTTTCCAGTTGCGCGGCGGTCTGGTCCAGAGCGGCGGTCACGTCATCGTTTTCAAGCCTGGCCACGATGTCGCCCCGCTTCACGGTGCTTCCCTCCTCCACCCCGATCCACACCAGCCGCGCCGTGGCCTTGGTGGCCAGCGAGGCCTTGCGGTCGGCCACCACGTAGCCGCTGGCCGACAGCAGGGTGAGCGCCCGGGAGGGATAGGTCATGGCCGCCTTGCCCGCCTCCACCGTGTGGGAGCTGGGGAAAAAGACGTAGGCCGCCGCCAGGGCCAGGATCGCGGCCAGGGCCAGGATCACGCGGCGTGTGCGCCTGCGGCCGCGCGCGCCGGGTGCGGCGGGGCCGCTTTTCTCGATGCGGAGTTTTGTCAGATCGGAGGTCATGGATGGCTCGTGGTCTGAAATGATGATCTAAGACAAGCGCCTTAATGCCTGGCGGGCCTGCGGTCAAGTCAGGAACGCGGCGGGTTGGCCATGGTCAGGGTGAAGGTGCTGCCCTGGCCGGGGACGCTTTGCACCGTGACCTGCCCGCTGTGGGCCCGGGCCACGGCCCGGGCGATGGCCAGCCCCAGGCCCGTGCCGCCGGGCTTGTCCGTCAGATGGTCGCCGAGTTGGCGGAAGGTTTCGAAGATGGCCTTCTGGTCGTCGGGGGCGATGCCCCGGCCGGTGTCGATCACGTCCACGGCCGCGCCGTCGGCCGTGGGCCGCACCCGGCAGGTCACGCCGCCCGACGTGGTGAAGGCCACGGCGTTTTGCAGAAGATGGGCCAGGGCCGCAGCCAGACGCCGGGCGTCGCCGATGACCGGGCAGGGACACTGGCCGCGCTCAAAGGACAGGGCCAGCCCCTTGTCGGCGGCCTGTCGGCGCACCGTCTCCATGGCCGTCTCGACGGCGGCGCACAGATCCATGGGGGCCATGTCGAAGACCGCGCTGCCCGATTCCAGGTCGGACAGGTCGATGACCTTTTCGACGAGATCCGACAGCCGGTCGGCCTCCTGGACCATGACCGGCAGATTGGCGGCGATCTGGGCGGCCGAGCGGCCGAAGTCGTCCGTGCGGCCCAGGGCCTGGGGCAGGATGTCCCGGGCAAAGCGCCGGGCGATGAGTTTGGCGAACCCCAACACGGCGGTCAGCGGGGTCTTGAATTCGTGGGATACCGTGGACAAAAACACGGTCTTCAGGCGTTCGCGTTCGCGCAGCCTGCGGTTGGCCTCTTCGAGCTCGGCGGCCTTTTGGGCTAGATCCCGGGTGCGCTGGCGCACCAGCTCCTCAAGGCCGTGGTTGAGGTCGGCCAGCTTGGCCTCGGCCCGCTTTCGCCCGGCGACCATGGCGTTTAAGTGGTGGCACAATCGGGATATCTCGTCGCTGCCGCCCACGTCGAAGCGCATGTCCAGGTTCCCGGCCGTGACCTCGCCGGTTTTGCGGGTGATGTCGGCCACCCGGGTGATGAAGGCCCGGTGGATGTAGGCCATGACCACGGCCAACAGGGCGGCGAGCCCCAGAAAGAGCACCACCGTGCGTTTGAAATGGAACTGTTTGAGGCGTTCGTGCTGGTCCCTGACGTTTTGCAGCATGACCACGGTTCCCAGGATGGGCCGGGCCGCGCCATGGCAATGGTGGCAGGAGGGGGCGTTGGAGACGGTTTTGACCTCGGTGAAATAGGGCTCTCCTCCGATATGCAGGATGTCGCTGCGCTCCCCGGGGCTGGCCAGGCTCTGCCCGAGCATGGCCGCGAAGGAGGCGTCGGGGACTACCTCATTGATGTTTTTACGCAGGGCGGCTTCCCGGTTGGAATAGGTGATCTCGCCTTTTTGATCGGTCATGTACAGGGAGACGCGGCCATAGGGGGCCAGGGACTCGAACTGGCGGCGGGTGGCCTCGTCATCCCCCTTTCTCATGGGTTCCTCGACGGCCATCTGCAAAAGCTCCGCGCTGAAGGCCGAGGCGTTTTTCAGTTCCACGAGCAGGTTGTCGCGAAACCAGTTGACGTCCACGGCCACGATCCCGGCATAGACCACGATGGCGGACACGAAAACGGCTGTGGCGATCTTGACGCCCAGGGAATGGCGGAAGGGATTCATGGCCTTAAGCCCTCGCGGTGGGGCGGAAAGAAACCGGGAACACGCCCTTCATAGTGCGCTTCAGATCATGGAATCAGAAAAAGCGCAAATCCGCTCGCAGGGAATCGATCAGCTTGCGGTGCCCGGCGGGGAAGGCCAGGCCGTCCAGGTCGGCCAGGCTGGCCCAGCGCGATTCCACGGCGGCGGTCAGAACCGGGGAGGGCATCCCCGGGAGGGCGGGGTCGGCCGGGGCCAGCAGATAGCAGTGCAGCGTCACCCGGTAGGTGGTGTAGCCGTGCCGGATGACCCCCAGGGGGGCCTCGACGCGGGCCGAAAACCCCGTTTCCTCGGAAAGCTCCCGCACGGCGGCATCCTCGGGGGCCTCGCCCGCCTCCACCCGGCCGCCGGGGAATTCCCACAGGTTGCCCCAGGCCCCGCCGGGACGCCGACGCTGGATGAAAAAAAGGCCCTGGCAGCGAAAGACCGCCGTGGCCACGGTGATCAGCTCGATGGATTTGCCCTTGGTGCGCACCGGGCGTTCGGCCACGATGTCCAGATGCCTGGCCTGGCACAGGTCGGCCACGGGACACAGGCCGCAGGCCGGGTTTTTGGGTCGGCAGACCACCTCTCCAAGCTCCATGAGGGCCTGGAAGAAGTCTCCGGCCCGGCCCGGGGGGAGCAGGGCGGCGGCCAGCTCCCGGACCCGTTCCCGGCCCTGGCGTTCCTTGATGGGGGCGTCGATGTCGTGGGTGCGGGACAGCACCCGCTCCACGTTGGCGTCCACGGCGGCATGGTCCAGACCCAGGGCCAGGGCGGCCACGGCCCCGGCGGTGTAGGGGCCGACCCCGGGCAGGGCGGCGATGTCCTCCAGGGTGTCCGGGAAGGCGCCGCGTCCGGCGATGATCTTCGCCGTAGCCTGAAGGTTCCTGGCCCGGCAGTAGTAGCCCAGGCCCTCCCACAATTTCAGCACCTGGTCGGGATCGGCGGCGGCCAGTGAGGGGAAATCCGGGAAGCGGGCCACGAACCGCTGGAAATAGACGGCGGCCCGGGAGGCCTGGGTCTGCTGCAACATGACCTCGGAGACCAGCACCCGGTAGGGGGTGGGGTTCTCCCGCCAGGGCAGGGGGCGGCTATTGGCCGAATACCAGGACAAAAGGCGCGCGGTGAAGCTCACGCGGCAGGTCCGGGGGCTGGGGCGGCGTCCAAAAGGGCCTCGAACTGGACGTCGTCTAGAACCTCCTGGTCCAGGAGCTTGCGGGCCACGCGCTCCAGGTCCGGGCGTCTGGCGGCCAGAAGATCCGAAACATGGTCCATGCGTTCCATGAGGATGCCCTTGATCTCGTCGTCCAGGAGGGCGGCCGTGGCCTCGCTGTATTCCCGCCCGGCCAGGGGGGCCTGCTCCGGGGACAGGAACATGGGGCGGTTCTGGCGCGGGAAGGTGGCCGGTCCCAGGGTCGTGCCCATGCCGTATTCGCTGACCATGGCCCGGGCGATGTCCGTGGCCCGTTGCAGGTCGTTGTGGGCGCCCGTGGACACGTCGCCGAACACCAAGGCCTCGGCCGCCCGGCCGCCCAGGAGCACGTCGATGCGGCCCACAAGCTCGGCCTTGGTCATGAGGTAGCGGTCCTCGGTGGGCAACTGCTGGGTGTAGCCCAGGGCCCCGATGCCCCGGGGCACGATGGAGATCTTGTGCACCTTGTCCGCCCCGGGGGTATAGCGGGCCACCAGGGCGTGGCCTGTTTCGTGAAAGGCCACGATCTCTTTTTCCTTGGGGTTGATGACCCGGTTCTTTTTTTCCAGGCCCCCCACGATGCGGTCCACGGCCTCGTCCAGGTCGGCCATCTCCACGGCCTGCTTGCCGTGCCGCGCGGCCAGAAGGGCGGCCTCGTTTATGGCGTTGGCCAGGTCCGCGCCGGAAAACCCCGGGGTCTTTTTGGCGATGGTGGCCAGATCCGCATCCGGGCCGAGTTTGACGTTTTTGGCGTGGACCTCAAGGATGGCCAGGCGTCCGGCCACGTCGGGCTTGTCCACCAGCACCTGGCGGTCGAAGCGCCCGGCCCTCAGAAGCGCCGGGTCCAGGGTCTCGGGCCGGTTGGTGGCGGCCATGATGATCACCCCCACCCGGGGGTCGAAGCCGTCCATCTCCACCAAAAGCTGGTTTAGGGTCTGTTCGCGTTCGTCGTGGCCGCCCATTACGGCCATGCCCCGGGCCTTGCCGATGGCGTCGAGCTCGTCGATGAAGATGATGCACGGGGCCTTTTCCCGGGCCTGGGTGAAGAGCTCGCGCACCCGCGCCGCGCCCACGCCCACGAACATCTCCACGAATTCCGAGCCGGAGATGGAGAAAAAGGGCGCCGCCGCCTCCCCGGCCACGGCCCGGGCCAAAAGGGTCTTGCCCGTGCCCGGAGGGCCGATCAGCAAGACGCCCTTGGGCATGCGGCCGCCCAGAATCTGGAAGCGCTCGGGTTCTTTGAGGTAGTCGATGATTTCTTTGAGCTCGTCTTTGGCCTCGTCGCATCCGGCCACGTCGGCAAACCGGGTCTCGATGTCCTTTTCGGCGAAGACCTTGGCCTTGTTGCGGCCAAAGGCCATGACCCCGCCGCCGGGATTCATGCGCTGCATCATGAAATACCAGATGCCGAAAAAGAGCAGGATGGGCAGCACCCAGGACATGAGGTCGCGCAGAAACGTGCTTTCGGGCTGGGCTCGGAAGGTCACGTTGTGCTTGGTGAGTTCGTCGGACAGGCTGGGGTCCACGCGGCGGGTGACGAAGGGGGCGTCCTTGGGCTCGCCTTGCTCCGTGGTCTTCATGGTCCCGGAAATGATGTCCCCGGTGACGGCCACGTCCACGATCTCCCCGTTTCGCAGGGCGGTGAGGAAGTCGCTGTAGGCCAGGTTTTTGGGGCCATAGGAGGAGACGATGAGATTGTTGAGCATAAAAACGCCCCAAATGGCGATGATGACATACCAGATGGAGAATTTTTGGTGTTTTTCCATTTGTTTCACGGGATTCTCAGGGGGATGGAGGTTGGTCGGCGCGCCAGGCAAAGCGGGGCTGGCCGATAGGGTAAATAGCGCCGAAACGTAAAATGGCAAGCGCAGTATAGGGCGGATGGCGATTTCGGGCAACGTGGCGCGGCCTGTCCGGGAGGGCGGAGAAAGAAAATGTCCGGGGGATGAAAAAAGTGCTTCCCATCAATGGAGAATTCGTCTAGGTATCCCCTCTTGCCGCCTGTGGGAGCAGGGCGGCCACGGAAAGGCGAACAAAACATTGACAAAAGCCCCACCATACGCTAACTGGCTTTCTCTTGGGCCGCTGGCGTAGCTCAATTGGTAGAGCAGCTGATTTGTAATCAGCAGGTTGCGGGTTCAAGTCCCATCGCCAGCTCCAGACGCGGAGGGGTTCCCGAGTGGCCAAAGGGAACAGACTGTAAATCTGTCGGCGTCAGCCTTCGGAGGTTCAAATCCTCCCCCCTCCACCATATGCGAAAAGTGCTGTAGGAGACAGGGAATCCTGTCGCCTGGACTACAGGTGACATATCGCGGGAATAGCTCAATTGGCTAGAGCATCAGCCTTCCAAGCTGAGGGTTGCGGGTTCGAGTCCCGTTTCCCGCTCCACATTTCCCTGCCTGTATACAGCATGATTGACAGGCCCACGTAGCTCAGTCGGCAGAGCACTTCCTTGGTAAGGAAGAGGTCACCGGTTCGAATCCGGTCGTGGGCTCCACACATTTTCCGGCGAAACGCCGCACGCATCAAGACCATAAAGAACTCCAGGGGGAAACCATGGGCAAGGCGAAATTCGAACGCAACAAGCCGCATGTCAACA
>NZ_JAZHDB010000014.1:0-33386 GCF_036584575.1 Desulfolutivibrio sp. | reverse complement strand
GCCTCGATCAGGGCGGCCGGTCCGTTCGTGGTGCCGCCGCCGTAGGAGACCGTGGGGACGGCCGGGGGCGCGTCCGCTGGCGGGACCGGCGTGGCGGGTGAGCAGGCGGCCAAGGCCGCCGTCAGGCACAGCCCGGCGACGAGATATTTCATGGGGAGATCCTTTTTCCGGGCAGACTACTCACGGGGCAGGGGAAAGGCAATCGGGGCCGCAAGGACGCGCCCCGGTCACAAACGAGCGGCCAAAAGGGCCTCCATGTCGTCAGCGGACGCCGGGCGGGCGAAAAGATAGCCCTGGCAGTATTCGCACCCGAGCCGGAACAGGGTTTCGCGTTGGCGAGGATGCTCCACGCCCTCGGCCACCACGCGCATGCCCAGGTTGTGGGCCAGATCCACGATGGTCTTGACGATCTCCAGGTGGCGCGGGCCGTGGTCCATCATGCGCACGAAGCCCAGGTCGATTTTCAGGATGTCCACGGGCAGGCGGCTTAAATGGCTCATGCTGGAATACCCCGTGCCGAAATCGTCCAGGGACAGGCGCACCCCCTGGGCCGTCAGCTCGCCCAAAAAGGCCAGGCTCGCCCCCCCGACCTGCATGACGGCGGTCTCGGTAACCTCCAGACGCAGCCGATCCGGCGGCAGGGCGAACGTCTCCAGGGCGTGCCGCACCACGGAGGCCAGGTCCGAACGCAACAGATCCTTGGCCGAGACGTTGACGGCCATGTATAGGTCCGCCGCCGCAGGCAGCCGGGACCGCCAGTCGGCCAGTGTGCGACAGGCCAGGGCCAGGGCCAGGCTGGTCAATTCCCGGATTTTCCCTGTCTCCTCGGCAATGGGGATGAACTCCGAGGGAGAGATGAGGCCCCGCTCGGGATGCCGCCAGCGCATGAGCGCCTCAAGACCCCGGATGCGATCCTTCCCGCCGTTCGCCCCCAGCTCCACGATGGGCTGGAAGACCAGGAAGAATTCGCCGCTGGCCAACCCATGGTCCATGTCCCGCTCCAGGGTCATGCGGGTCACGGCATGCCGGAACAGGCGTTCGGTGAAGACCTTGAACCGGTTGCGGCCTTTGGCCTTGGCCCAGTGCATGGCCAGGTCGGCGTTGCGGATGACCTCCTGGGCGTCGGCCCGGAGCCCGGCCCACAGCTCGGCCCCGATGCTGGCCGTGACCTGGATGGCCCGCCCCTCCCAGAGGATGGGTTCGCAGATGGCCTGCCGGATGCGTTTGATGGCCTGCACCGGGAGCCGCCCCGATTCCAACTCCTCCAAGACCACCAGAAACTCGTCCCCGCCGAGACGGGCCACGGTGTCGGCCTCGCGCACGCAGTTCTTGATCCGGTTGCCGATCTGGATGATCACCTGGTCGCCGAAGAGATGCCCCAGGCTGTCGTTTATGACCTTGAAGCGGTCCAGGTCGATAAAAAGCACGGCGAACTTGGACTCCTCGTGCCGCTTGGCCCGGGCCACGGCCCGTTCGATGCGCTCCAGGCACAGGGTCCGGTTGGCCAGCCCCGTGAGGGCGTCATGCAGGGCCATGTGCCGCAGGCGGCCCTCCATCTCCTTGCGGGCCGTTATGTCCGAGTGGGTGCCCACCACGCGCAAGGCGTCCCCCTGCCCGTCGCGCTCCACCACCTTCCCCTTGGACAAAATCCAGCGCCAGTCGCCGGAACCGTCCCGCATGCGAAATTCGAATTCGTAATTTTCCTTGTGGCGGCCAAGGTGCTCCACCTCCAGACGCTTGACCATCTCCGTGTCGTGGGGATGGATAAGGTCCATCCAGCCTTCGACGGTGGAGGCGAAGGCCTCGGGTTCAAACCCGAGCATGCGGTAATATCCGGGGCTAAAATAGACCTCTCCAGTGGCCACGTTCCAGTCCCACAACCCCTCGTTGGCGGCCTCCAGAGCCAGCTTGAGTCGGCTCTCCGAAATCTTGAGGGCGCTTTCCATCTCGCGCCGGGCGGTCACGTCGCGCCCGACCCCGACGATGGCCGTGATTTTGCCCGAGGCGTCCAGCACGGCCTGGTCCGACCAGGCCAGCCAGCGCCAGCCCTTTCCCGTCAGGGCACGCTGCTCCAGGTAGGCCGAATGCGGGGGATGGGAGAGGGACTCCATGGCCTCCAGGGTCGAGGCCCGGTCGTCCTCATGCACCAGGGGCAGAAACACCTGGCCCAGAAGCTCCTGCTCGGTCTTGCCGAACAGGGCGCAATAGCTCGGGCTGACATAGAGAAACCGGCCCTGGGCATCGACCTTGACCACCACGTCGTTTTGGTGGGTGACCAGAAGGCGGTATTTTTCCTCGCTTTGTTTGAGGGCCTGTTCGGCCTCAAGCAGGGAACGAACGGTGTTGCCCAATTCTTCCACATGTGCCCGGGCCTCCTGGTAGAGGGTGGCGTTTTGCAGGCCCGTAAACAGGATGGCCGCCAGGGATTCCAGAAGCGGGCCATGCACCCGGAAATCGCACGGGGTCTTCGACCCCAGGGCGATGACCCCCCGCACCTCGCCAAAAAGGCGCATGGGCAGGACCGCTGCAGACCGGATGCCCGAGCTTTTGCACTCCGGCCGGGTGCACAGGGGATCGGCGCCGATATCGCAGGAATACAGGGCCATGCCGCTGGCCGCAGCCGACCCGCACAGGCAGTGGGCCACCACATGATCGCTGAAGGCTGTGATGTCGAAGTCGGGATCGTTCGATTTGTGGGCACGCAGGACCAGACGCTCCCCTTCCTTGAGAAAAAAAAGGATCATATCCGCCTGAATGGCCCGTTCGATGGACTCCACGATATTTGTGACGGCCGCGTCCACGGTGGATGACGAGGCCAGGCGGAAACCGACCTCGTTGAGGAGCATCAATTCGCTCACCCGCTGGTTGAGCTCCTCCTGCATGCGGGCGCGCTGGGTGACGTCGCGGGCCATGAGCATGCCATAGAGCCGCCCCTTGACCGTCTGCCGGGACAGGGACATCTCGAAGACCGCGCCATCGGCGGCGATCATCTCGGCCAGATGCAGGGCCTCGTGACCCCGGACCGCAGCCTTGGCCACAGCCGTCCCGAGCATGGGGAAAAAATCCAGGGCGCTTTTGCCGATCACCTCGTCCCGTGACTTCCCGAGCAGGCGCAGGGCGGCGGCGTTGGCCTCCAGGATGGATAGCTTCTCCCAGGCCATGAGCAGGATGGCGTCCGGGGCCTGATCCAGCAGGAGGCTGGTCCGTTCCAGCTCTCCCAGGCGTTTTTTGAGTTCCGGATAAAAACTTTTACGCGAGGACCGCTCGCCAAGCCCGATGAGTTCGTCGCGGAGGGTCAGGGGGGCATCCCCCTCAAAGCGCTTGTTCATAGATGGCCGCAATGTCCAAAATGCCCAAGGACCGTGGGTTTGTGGCCAGGCAGGGGTCGGTGGCCGCCGCCCGGGCCAGTTGGGGAAGATGCTCCCGGGTGACGCCGAGTTCGCTCAGGGAAACCACCGCCCCCAGCCGTGTCTTGAAGCCGCGTAGGGCCGACACCACCAGCTCCCGGGCCTCGTCCGCCGGGGCGTCCCCGGGGATGGCCGCCCCCATGGCCCGCCCCAGGGCCATGTACCGCCTCGGGGCGGACGAAAAATTCGCCGCCGCCACATGGTCGAGCAGGATGGCGTTGCACAGGCCATGGGGCAGGTCCAAGAGTCCGCCCAGGGCATGGGCCATGGCGTGGACCGCGCCCAGGATGGCGTTGGAGAAGGCCAGCCCGGCGTACATGCTGCCAAGCATCATGCGCTCCCGGGCCATGAGGTCGCCGGGACGATCCCGCACCTGCTCCAGGTTCGCCGCCACCAGGCGCACGGCCTCCAGGGCCAGGTGGTCGGCCAGGGGCTGGTGGGCGCTGGAGACGTAGGCCTCCATGGCGTGGGTCAGGGCGTCAAGTCCGGTGTTCACGGTCAGCCCGGGATCCATGGTGGCGGTGGCGGCCGGGTCCACCAGGGCCACGTCCGGAACCACGGCCTTGGACACGATAGCGATCTTGACCGCTCGCGTAGTGTCCAGGATGATGGCGAACTGGGAGACGTCGGCCGAACTCCCGGCCGTGGTGGGCACGCACAAAAGGGGCGGGCTCGGCGCCTCCACCCGGTCCACGCCCTCGAATTCCAGCACATGGAGGCCGGACTCGGCCACCAGCCCGATGCCCTTGGCGCAGTCCATGGGGCTGCCGCCGCCCACGGCCACAATGCCGTCGCAACCGCGTTCCAGATAAAACGCCGCCCCCCGCATGACCTCATGGTCCCGGGGGTTGGGGGTCACCTGGTCGAAAATCTCGACGGCCACCCCGGCCTGGACAAGGCTGTCCATGACCTTTCCGGCCCACCCGGCGGCCGCCACCCCGGGGTCGGTGACCAACAACGCCCGCTCCATGCCCAGGTTCGCGGCGAAGCGTCCGGCCCGGGCCAGACAGCCCGGACCGAAAACGATCTCTGGGGCCACGAATTTCCATTCCCTCGACGGCGCGTGTTCCGACATGGACGCTATCCCCTCAAAGAGGGCCGAGGCCCCTGGCGCATTTACGAAAACGTATTATCTTGCATAGCCTCATGCAACGGGAACATCAATACCATGCGGATATTCCACTGGTGCGGCCATAGGTTCCTTGACCACACGGGTCGCCTTCCGTAAGGGCTTTGGCCGGAACCACATCATGCGCACCTCCAACACCTCCGCGACCGGCCCCCGCGCCGTCGGTTTCGCTTCCATCTGGCGTCTGGCCTGGCCCCAGATCCTGACCATGTTTCTGTATTTCCTTATCGGACTTGCAGACGTGTATGTCGCCGGACTTTTGGGACGCGAGGTGCAGGCCTCCATGGGGATGCTCACCCAGGCCATGTTCTTTTTCATGGTTCTGGCCACAGCCGTGGCCAACGGCACAGTGGCCGCCGTGAGCCAATCCCTGGGCGCCGGGCGTCCGGTCCGGGCCATGCGCTACGTGGGCCTGTCCCTGGTGCTCGGCGGGACCATGTCGCTCATCATATTGGGGTTTGGGCTGGCCGGGCGCGACCTGTTCGTCTCGCTTTTGCGCGTGCCTGCCGCCATGCATGCGCCCTTCGGCTATATCCTGGACGTTTTCCTGCTGCTTTTGCCCATCCACTACCTCTTTATCATCAGCAACGCCGTGTTTCGGGCCAAAAAGCAGGTCATGGCCCCCCTGGTGGGCTGGGGTCTGGCGGCGGTGGTCAACGTGATCGGGGATTTCGGCCTGGGACTCGGGCTGTGGGGCCTGCCGGACATGGGCTACAAGGGGCTGGCCATCAGCACCTTCGCCTCGCTGTGCGCCGGATTGGCCTTCAACCTGCTGCTCTTGTGGCGGGAGGGCTTTTTGTCCCTGTCGGCGATTCCCCCCTGGCGCTGGATGCGCCGGGGATTCCCCTATCTGTTCAAGGTGGCCTGGCCCTCGGGGCTCATGCAGATTGTCTGGCACTCGGGCTACCTGGTGCTCTACGGCATCACCGCCTCCCTGCCCGTAGGCAGCGTGGAGGCCCTGGCCGGGATGGCCGTGGGGGTGCGCATCGAATCGATTCTGTTTCTGCCGCCCATGGCCTTCAATTTCACGGCCGGAATCCTGGTCGGCCACTCCCTGGGAGCGGACAGGCCGGATGAGGCCAAACGCACGGGCTACCGGGTGGCCCTTTTGGGCACGCTTTTGGCCGTGCTCCTCGGGGCGGCCCTGTGGCCCTTTCTGGATCAGGCCGCCGGGCTTTTGACGCATGAGGAGGAGGTCCGACTCCAAGCCGCCTCCTATCTGCGCTACAACATCCTGGCCATTCCCTTTACGGTTTCCGGCCTTATCCTGATCGGGGCGCTGGCCGGGGCTGGGGCCACCCTGTACAACATGGCCGTCACCGGCCCCTCCATCTGGCTGGTGCGGCTGCCCCTGGCGCTTGTCCTGGGACATATGGTCCTGGGCCGGGCGGAAGGGATATGGATGGCCATGCTGGTCTCCCAGGCCATACAGGCCACGGCCATGCTGTATGTCTATCAATTCAAGGATTGGCGGCGCTTCGCCATGCCCCGGACACGTCCCGGGGCCGTCGTGGGAACGAAGCCGACGCCGTCGTGAACGTATAGCGCGGGGCGCTCCCCCCTGGCGAACCGCGAAAGGACAACCCGACATGCTGGCATACGAGCCCGTCTGCCTGACGGGGCGCGAGGAGTACCTGAAAAGGTGGGCGCTTTGCCCCATGAAGACCTCGGACTACAGCTTCGGCAACATCTGGGGCTGGGCCGAGGAATACGGCCTGGAATGGGGTTTCAGCGCCACCCATGTGTGGATTCGCCAGACCCGCCCCGCGATCATGCACTGGGGCCCGGTGGGGCCGTGGAACACCCCGGACTGGCCCAACTGCCCGGTCCTGGCCGGGGGCATGGAACTGACCCGGGTGCCCGAGGGGCTGGCCGAACTCTGGAAGACGGCCATGCCCGGCCGGGTGCGGCTCACCGAGGCCAGGGACCACTGGGATTACGTCTATTCCGTGCCGGAGCTGGTGGAGCTTCGAGGCAACCGGTTCCACAAGAAAAAAAATCTCCTCAGCCAGTTTCGGCGCGCCTACCAACACGATTTTTCCGACCTGACCCCGGACTGCGTGGAGGCCACCCTGGACATGCAGCGCCAGTGGTGCACCTGGCGCGACTGCGAGGATTCGGGCACGCTTTTGGCCGAAAACCGGGCCATCACCCGGGTGCTCCAGAACTGGGACCGCCTGGGCGGCGGCCTTTTCGGCGGGGTGCTGCGGGTGGAGGGAGAGGTTGTGGCCTACACCGTGGCCGAGGCCCTGTCCGAGGACATGCTGGTCATCCATTTCGAAAAGGGTCGGCCGGAATTCAAGGGCGTCTATCAGGCTGTGAACCAGATGTTTTTGGCCGACCGCGGTGATGGCTTCGCCTTCGTCAACCGGGAGCAGGATCTGGGCGACGAGGGGTTGCGCAAGGCCAAGATGTCGTACAATCCAGTAAAATTCTTAAAGAAATTCTCCGTGAACGTCAGCCCTGCCTGATCGCCGCCAGCCCTACGCTTCCCACACCACCACCCCCGGGGGCAGCCACACCCAGAATACGCTGCCCCCGCCGGGACGCTCCGTCACCCAGATACGGCCGCCGTAGCGGGCCGCCACACTTTTGCAGATGGACAGGCCAAGCCCGGTGCCCCGAGGCTTGTCGCGCGGATCGCCGCTGCGGTCTTTTTGGTGGAATTCCTCGAAAATCCGCTCCCTGTCCGCCTTGGGCACTCCCGGCCCCTGGTCCGAGACGAAAAACCCCACCCCGCCCTCAGGCATGGCCCGCGCCCCGAGCACGATCTCCCCGGCCCGGGAAAACTTGACGGCGTTGTCCAACAGGTTGCCCAGGACCTGAAGCATCCGCTCCCGGTCGGCCATGACCGGCGGCATGTCCCCGGGGACATCCAGACGCAAGGACAAGGCCGGATTTTCCTGAAGCCTCGGTTTGAGGGCCAAAGCCGCCTCCGTCGCCAGTTCCAGCGGAGGCAGGGGGGTATCGCGCCAGACCATGCGGCCGTCCTCGATGCGGGTCAGATCCAGCACGTCATCCACAAGCTGGGTCAGGCGCGCCGCCTCGACCCGGATGATCTCCATGTTTTCCATGGCCCGACGGGCTTTTTTCAAGACTTCCGCGTCCTGCCCGGCCAGGGGGGCGAAGGTCTTGTAATAATCCCGGGCGACCAGGCGGGCGAACCCCATGATGGAGGTCAGGGGCGTGCGCAGTTCGTGGGAAACCGAGGACAGGAAGGCCGACTTCATGCGGTCGAGTTCGCACAGCCGCTCGTTGGCCGTGGCCAGTTCTCCGGCCTTTGCCGCCAGATCCCGGGTGCGCTCCTCCACCCGGGCCTCCAGTTCCCGGGAATAGTCGCGCATGAGGCGTTCGCGTTCGCGGTGGAAGTCGATGCGGGCCACCAGCTCCTCGGGGCTTAAGCGCAACTCGGACAGCAGACGGCCATAGGCCTCGGAGAGTTCCTCGCGCTGCCTCGGGGTGAAGACCTGGCTGACGGGAAGCGCCTGGCTGGCCGCCGCCGCCCCCACGGCTCCGGCCAGTTCGGCCTCCACGGCCTGATGCAGGTCGGCCAGTTCCAGCACGGTCATGCTCCCCGGCCCGGCAAGGCCCAACGCGGCCGCCCGGCGGTCCACCATGGCCGCCGCCTCGGCTTCCGGGAAATAGACCCTCAGGAGCCCGGCCAGGACATGGCATTTTTGGCCGAAATCGATGTTTTTTTCCAGGTGGCTGTCGAAGGTCGCGCCCCGGTCTTTCCCTGAGGCGCAAAAGATGTCGGCCGCCCGCCGATCCTGGCCGTTTTGGCGAAAAAAGATGCTCCCGGCCACAAACAGCCCGACATTGACCGCCAGGGACCAGAACACGGCATGGGAAACCCAGTCCATGTCCGCCAGACCGAACAGGGCCTCGGGACGCAGGCCGGAAACCCCGAAGGGACCATGCTCCAGGATGCCCCCGGGCAGTCGTCCGGAACGGACCAAGGCAGGCACGATCATGGTGTACAGCCAGGTCAGGAGTCCGCCCCCGAGTCCCCAAATCGCCCCCACCCTCCCCGCGTTGCGCCAGAAAAGCCCCAGAAGCAGGGCTGGGGCGAACTGCAACACGGCGGCAAAGGAGACAATGCCCATGTCCGCCAGCATGAAGGCCTCGCCCACCCGGCTTTCGTACCAGCCAGCCAGAATGATGATGCCTGCGGCGGCTAAGCGGCGGACCCACAGGAGTCTGCGGCGCAGAAAACGCAAGGGGGACGCCATGTCGGCCAGGGGAAGCAGCAGATGGTTGACGGTCATGGTGGCCAGGGTCACCGAACTCACCATGATCATCCCCGCCGCAGCGGAAAAACCGCCCAGAAAGACCAGAAGCGTCAGCCCCTTCCGGCCATGCAGCATGGGCAGGCGCAAGACGTAGGTGTCGGCCATCCCCCGGGGCAGCCCCGAAAGCAGTCCCTGAGCGGCGATGGGCAAAACAAAAAGGGTGATGCAGAACAGATACAGGGGGAAAAACCAGGTGACCATGCGCACATGGCCCACGGACGAGTTCTCCACCACGGCGACATGGAACTGACGCGGCAAAAACAGGGCGGCCGAGACGGACAGGATCAGAAAACTCGTCCAGCGCACATAGCCTTCAGCCCCCTCAGGAAGCGTCGGAGGCAGGCGCCCGCTGGCCCCGGCCCTGGCGAAAAGGTCGGCAAAGCCGTCGTTGACGCCAAAGACCACGAAAAGCCCCACCCCTGTCAAGGCCACAAGCTTCACCGCCGATTCGGCGGCCACCACGGCCATCATCCCCGGGTGGCGTTCCGTGGGGTCCAGACGGCGCAGGCCGAACAGGAGCGTAAAAAGGATCATGCACAGGACCACGGCCGGGCTCAGGAGGCCGCCGACCGTGGTCAGCCCCGGCCCGGCCACGATGGAGAAGGAGGAGATCACGGAACGCAGTTGCAGGGCCAGATACGGGGCCACGCCCAAAAGGGCCAGGATGGCGGCCAGGGCGGCCACGACCGGGGATTTGCCGTACCGGGCGCTGATGAAGTCGGCGATGCTGGTGCTGTGCAGCATGTTTTTGAGACGGATCATGCGCGGCAGGAGCACGGGCCAGAAAAAGGCGGCCAGGGTCGGCCCCAGATAGGTGACGTAAATGAGGATTCCGGACGACGCAGCCATGCCAACGCTGCCGTAGAAGGTCCAGGAGGTGCAATACACCCCGAAGGACAGGGAATAGACCAACGGGCTTCGGGAGAGGGCCTGGGCCCGGGGGGACTTGTTCTCCACCCACAGGGCCAGGGAAAAAAGCAACAGGACATAGCCGCCAAGGGCTAACATCGTCGCCGTCGCGCCGAACATGCCGCCTAGCCCTCGCTTTTCCCGGTTGGCGCACGGGGGAAAAACGTCTCCGCTTCAGCCGGGGGGGCCACGTTCTCCGCATGCTGGGCGTCCTGGGGCGCAACCTCCCGGGACACGAAAAAGAGCCCGCAAAGGGCCAGCATCCACCAGCCCCCCAGACGCCAGAAGGCCCCGGCCAGACCGTCGGCGGCCAGCAGGGAGAGGATGGGCCAGTTGAACACCGTCCAGGCCAGACCAAACAGCAGGACGGACAAGGCGCGACGCGACCTGAAGGTTTTCATGCCATCTCCGGTTATGGGGCCACGTCTGCCCCGGCCGCCGGAAGAAAAGAAAAAAGGCGGGTTTGATACTGTTATACCCTTTTTTGCACCGGATGCAACGGGGGTCGTCCTCCACGGGCTTGCATTTTGTATGCAACACGCTATAAGCAGACGCTCCCGGACGGGAGAGCGCAATACGAAATCCTGCGGCAAAAAGGCACATACGGCTGCATCCATGAATGACACAGCGCGGATACTGGTGGTGGACGATTCCAAGGTCATGCGCGGCATCATCCGCAAAATGCTGGCCGCCTTTTCCGGCCTCTGCGTGCTTGAGGCCCGCGACGGAAAAGACGCCTGGGACCTGCTGCAGACCGAAAAAGTGGACGTCATCCTCTCGGATTGGAACATGCCCCGTATGAAGGGCATCGATCTGCTGCGCCTGGTACGGGCGGACGCGACCATGTCGGCGACGCCCTTTGTCATGGTCACGGCCGAGGCCCAGGACGTCAACCACTCCGAGGCGGACGAGGCCCGGGTGTCCTGTTATCTGACCAAACCGTTCACCCCGCAGGCCCTGCGCGCCGTCCTGGCCCCCTTCCTCCCCGAGGGCTGCATCCCGCCTGCGTCCTGACGCCTTCGGCCTCTGCTTTTTCTTCCCCTGCGCGCCGAGCGGCGCGATCCTGGCGCTCTCCGGGCGCACGTTTTCAAAGAATCAGGCGGGCCGCAACCGCCCCTGCGCCCCTGGCCGGGGAATCAAACCAGGTCCGATATTTGCATTCGATGACCTTCAGGGAACCAGAACTGAAAACCTTGCCTCCACGGGGAGATACGTGGGCCAAAACCTCCGGGTTCCGCTGTCGCAGACAGGGGATCTTCGGCTGCCGTTGGCCCGGGGGTTTCTCCGTGAAGGGCGCAGAGGCAGTCATTCCCTCTCGCTCGCTTCGAAAAACGCCACGGGAGTTTGAGCGTCGCAGCCATGAAGAGAGAACTGCAATGGAACGTATGTTTAACAAACTTAAGCAGTTCAGAAGAGTTTCAACCAGACATGACCATCTCGCCGTCATCTGCCTTTCGTTTTTTCACGTGGCGGCGATTTCACTCTGGTTAAGATAACTATCGACACGGCCTAAGGATTGTGTCTTTATGCAGGTAATGGCCCTCATTCCAGCCCGGCACGGCTCCAAGCGGATCCCGTTGAAAAACCTCGCATCGCTGGGAGGCAAGCCGCTCATGGCCTGGAGCATTCAAACCGCTCTTCTGACGCCATCGGTCACGCGGGTCATCGTCTCCACCGACAGCCCGGTCATTGCCGACACTGCCCGGGAGTACGGCGCGGAGGCGCCCTTTCTCAGGCCGGAATCCTTGTCCACCGACGAATGCAGCCCCGGCCAGGCTACCTTGCATATGCTTGAATCGCTCGAAAAAAATGAAGGATATCGGCCTGACATCTTGATTGAAATGTACCCCACACACCCATTTCGGACGCCCGGACTTGTGGAGTACGCCATCACCGTCATCAAAAAAGGCTCCGACGAGGTTTTTACCGTTCGGCCTTTGCCTCCGGACGAGGTCCACTGCCGTGTCGTGGGCCCGGATGGTCGCCTGAAACCCCTGTATCAACCCGGAGGAGCGACGGCGCCCTTCAGGGTATATGGCCTTCTCACAGCCCGCCGCCTGGGCCTCAACGCCGTCGCCTCCAGGCGCCTGATCCCGGTGTCCGACCCCATCAGCCTTATTGATATTGATTTTCCGGAAGATCTCGCCCTGGCTGAAGCAGTCATCAGCCACGGCCTTTTCGATTTCTCGGATCTCGCTTCGCCTGGACAAAAAGCCCGGGCGGATGCAAGCCAAAATGGAACCACGGACCGCCTATGACCAGCACCGCCAACTCCCCGCGCATCGTCGCCATCATCCCCGCCCGACTTGGCTCAAGCCGCTTTCCGGGCAAGCCGCTGGCGCCGATCCTCGGCCTGCCCATGATCCGGTGGGTTTATCGACACACCGCCGCATGCCCGCTGCTGCACGAGACCTATGTGGCCACCTGCGACAAGGCCATCTTCAACGCGGTGGAAGGATTCGGCGGCAAGGCCGTGATGACCGCCGACACCCACCTGCGGGCCAGCGACCGGGTCGCCGAGGCCGCGCAAAGCATCGAGGCCGACATCTACGTGATGGTTCAAGGTGATGAACCCATGGTCACTCCGGACATGATCGAAGCCGCCCTTTGCCCCATGATCGACGACCCCTCCATCCCCTGCGTAAATTTGATGAAGCGCATCGGGACAAGAGGCGAGGTGGAGAACCGCAATGTCATCAAGGTGGTGACCAGCCTGTCCGGATCCGCGCTGTACTTTTCTCGCGAGCCCATTCCTACATCAGCTGTGCTCGGCCAAGACGCCGTCACCTGCTACAAGCAGGTCTGCATCATCCCGTTTCGGCGTGAAGCGCTCCAACGCTTTCATGATTTGCCGCCCACCCCCCTGGAGGTTGTGGAGTCCATCGACATGCTCCGGTTCCTGGAGCACGGCAGCAGTGTCCGCATGATCGAAACGCACGCCGAGACCCACGCCGTGGATACGCCTGAAGACCTCATCCTGGTGGAGAAATTGATGCGAAATGCCGGTCTGGACGCCGACAGCGGGAACTCGCTGCACAGCGGCCTCTAAACGGGACAGGAAGGAAAACAGACATGGAATCCTCTGTTGTAACGGAGACGCTCCCCGAGAGATTTGAAGAAAACCTGGACTTCGTGCGCAAGCACGTCGATTCGCGCTTTTGCGTCCTCGCTGCGCCCAGAGGAGAAAACAGCCAGCATCCGGAAAGTTACAGGGATGTGGAATGCGCCTTCGCCGCGGACATGCTGTCCCGCATCCAGGCCAGGGACGTGCTGGATATCGGCTCCTATCGATTGTTCACCATCGGTCTTGGCGCCGCCTTTGACGTCACCACCGTCGATGTCCGCCCGCGCAAGGTTCACACCGCCCGCGAGAAAACCCTGATCTGCGACGCAAAAAAACTGCGCGTCCAGGACGCATCCTTTGATGCGGCGGTGTCATTGTGCGCTGTGGAGCATTTCGGCCTGGGCCGGTATGGCGACGAGCTCGACATGGACGCCGACAGGACGGCCGTGCGCGAGATGACGCGGGTGCTCAGGCCCGGCGGCAGCCTGATCTTTACGACGACCATCACCGGCGCCCGACCCACCCTGCTGTTCAACGCACATCGCATCTACAGCCATGAGATGATCAAGGAGCTCTGCGCAGGCCTGACCCCTGTTGAGGAGCGCTTCTATAGCATGACGCAATGGCGTTTTTGCTCCCATGGCGAACTCACAGCCGTGCCCGGGAAGTGGGACATGTACCTGGGAATGTGGCGGGTTGCGCAATGAAGCCGACGGATGAATCCCTGCTGATCGACCAGGCGTCGGGCGCCATGAACGTCTCCATGTCATCGGGGAACGGATTGCTGAACACTGTCGCCCTGGGCTGCCAGGCGGCCATGGAATTCGCAACCACCCCCCGAAATTTCCAGAACCCTTTCGTGGTGCGTAAATGGCTGAAGCAGCTTCGCCCCGACCCCATCAGCGCCCTGCGCATCAAACCCAACCTCCGCCTGCCCAAAAAGACCCTGGGCTTCTCCTTTGCCTCCAATTCACTGGGACTGCGCGGCCCCGAGGCCAGAGACGCCGACAATGTCCTCTTCGGCACCTCCTACGCCATGGGCTTCGGCGTGGACAATGGCGCCAACTGGTACGAGCTCTGCCTGGACCCCGGCCGTTGGCTGAATCTGGCCCTGCCGGTGGGACCGGCGCAGCAGCGTGCGCTCTCTCACGCCTATTATCATGGCCGCCCGCGCCGGGCCCTGGTGCTGTATTTCGCCAATTTCTTTCCCTATGCCAAACGGTACCACGATTTCAGCGGGCAAGCCGACGACGTCTTCGAATATTTCCGGTGGCGTCATCGATACAAGGACTGCGCCCGGGTCATGGGCAAATTGCCCTTCAAGGTGGCACAAGCATTGCATAAAGGGAACATGCTTTTCCTCAAATCATCTCGCGGCGTGCACCTGCTCGACCTGAACTACGGAGTGCTCCACCGCCAAAGCACCGGGCAACTCTTCGAGAACACCGTCGCTGCATGGAGAACGTTGCTCCAACCGTTCGAATCGGTTCATGTGCTGCGCGTTCCATGCAAAAATGAAGCCGCCGCCGAATCGTTTCCCATTCATGGCCTGAACGCCCAGCGCTCGACGCTGGACGACAACTGGGAGTATTTCCGATCCGGTCTGCAGCGCCTGCCAGCCATCACGTTTCAGGATCTTTCCCGCTGCTTCGAACTGGAGGATTACCTGCTTTGGGACAATCACTACAACGAGCGGGGAAACCGCAAACTGGCGCACCATGTGTCGCTGGCCCTTCAAGGCCGTGACGTGAGGGCCGCATGACGACAGCGCGATCCAAACTTGTGCTCTTCCTCTCCAAGGAATGCAACTCCAACTGCCCTCACTGCCAGTGGCGGCTGTACGACGCGGATTTCTTCACCGGCGGGAGGATGCGTTTCGAAAAAGCCCAGGCCATCCTCGACTATTATTTTGACGCCGGACTACGCCACCCCCTGATCCAGGCCGAGGGCGAGATCCTGATGTATCCTTTTTACCAGGACGTGCTCCGTTACGCGCGACACAAGGGATACAACCGCTCCCCCCTGGTGACCAACGGCATTGTGCTCCACCGTTTCCATGAGCTCATTTTCGAGTATGTCAACGCCGTCACCGTGAGCATCGACGGCCACGACCACGAGACGTATCGCCGTACGCGGGGCGGCTCCCGCGCGATGTTCGAGCGGGTGACCGGCAACACGCGCCAGCTTGCCAGGGAAAAACGGCGACGCGGTCTGCCGCTCCCCGTGGGAATCAACTACATCGCCAATGTGGCCAACATCGAGCATATCCCCAAAATGATCGAGGTGGCCCAGCGCCTGGAGGTGGATTTCATCCGCTTTGGCAACTTCCACCCCATCGCCGCCCCCGGCCAGGCCGCCATCAAACCGCTCTTGGCCCACGATCAACGCGTCATGGACATCCTCTCCGCGGTCACGGCCCGCACGGACTACGCGGTCGGGGTCAAGATCCAGACGCCCTACAGCCTGCTCGGCGACCTGCGCTGCGACATGGTCGCGGAGCATGTGGTCATCGGCTCGGAAAGCGTCTATTCGCCCTGCTGCCACATACCGCCCTCGGCCGGGTTCGGCCGCTTCGAAGACGCTCCGGTCGGTTCCGAGGGGCTGGACCGGTTCCGCACGGCCTTCACCTCCGCTTCATCACACATGGAGCTGCCCTCCACCTGTGTCTATTGCCCCCGCCTGTCACCCGGTTATGCCGTATTTGACCCTGAATCCGGCGCCTGGACGGGCCTGGACGGTCTTGCGCGGGCGGCCGCCGCCACCGCCCTGCCGTGGGAGGACAGGCATGCTTAAGGCGGTCTTTTTTATCCGTCATTTCAATGACCTGGATCATTTCACCCCCGTCGTGCACCGCATGGCCGTGGAGGCCGATCTTTCCTGCGACCTGTGTTTTTTCACCCCCTACTATTACAACGGCGATTACCGCGTGAAGTTCCTCACCTCGCTGCCCAACGTGCGCCTGGTGGATGTTCGCGACTTTTTGCCGAAGCCCGCTCCCTCCGCCATGGGCCTCATCGGCGGGAAAGAGGCCCGGGCCATCCTGGATCACTGCCTGGAGGGCGCAAAAAAGGCCGTTGTCGCCCTTGACTGGATCATGAGCCTGTCCGATCAGGTCGGCGGCGCCTATCAGGCCATCGTCCAGGAGGCCCACCGCCGAGGACTGGCCGCCGTCTGCCTGCCGCACGGCGACAGTCCACAGTACAACAAGCTGCTTTACAAGGACCATTACACTTACAAGCAGGCCGACATCTACGGCGCCAGCGCGATATTCGACCACGTGGCGACCCCCAACGAGCTCTGCGCGGCGCGGTATCGACACCACCTGCCCGGGCACAGGCTGCATGTGCTGGGCTCGCCCCGCTACAACGACGAGTGGCTGTCGCTGCTCCCCGGCATCCTGCCTCCTCTCGACAAGCCGCTCCCTGAGGCCAGGCTCAAGATCGTGTTTTTCCTTTGCCACCCGGAGTTCGTGGTCTTCTGGGAAGAAGTGGGCCGTACATTGAGGCTGCTGGCCGCCATCCCCGGGGCGCACGTTCTCGTGGCGGGCCACCCGCGCAAGGTGTCCTATCTGGATGACTTCTTCGCCCAGCTTGAACGCGAGCCGGAACTGCAATCGCGCTTCACCTTCGAGACCAACGACCGGCCCTCGTCGTTACTCATCCAGTGGGCCGATCTGGTTCTCGACATGGGCACCAGCATCAACTTCGAGACCGTGCTCAACCGCAAGCCGCTCATCGTCATGGAGTATCTGCACGGCATGTGCTCCACCATCGCCCATTACATGCCGGAGATTGCGGCGCATTGCCGCGACCATCTGCTCGACGCCTGTATGGCGGTCCTGGCCGACGATCCGCCCCTGCCCGATCCCGGCAACCTGGCGCGGTTCAAGCAGGATGTGGTGACCTGCGGCGACGGCGACGTCCTCGCTCGCTACCGCGACCTGCTCATGCGCCTGCTTCGCGACGGCTGCGCCGCCCCCCCGCCTGAAGTCGAACCCGTCAGCCACGAGCGTGCAGCCGGAATCGATTTTCCAAACGACTTCTACCGCGACAGCTTTCCTGGCTTTGTCCGCATGGCGGACATGGCCCGCAGGCACGGTTGCCGGGACATCCTGGAGCTTGGCGCCGGAGTGACGACACTGCTCTTTGCCGAGCTGGCCCGCGACTCAGGCGCCAGGGTCACGAGTTGCGACATGTCCTTCGACGCCTTGAAAAGGTACCTGCCGTCGCCCGGGCATGAGGAACTGGTGCGGCGTCATGTCCGGCTCATCCAGGGCGCCAGCGTCACCGCCGCCCAGGTTCGCGCAGTCTATGAAGAACCCTTGAAGGAACTGGCCGACGTTCCCGTGGCCGAGTTCGCCCCCTGGCTCGCCAGCCAGCGACGCGGGACGCCCCGCCCCTGGCTGAAGGAACCGCTGGAACGCAGGGGGGGGGGAAGCTATTGGTCCATGCACGACATTTTTCTGCGCGGCGGGGCTGTTGAATTTCACCCGGACCTGTTGCACATCTATGCCGAGCGCGGCTACCAGCACATGCTCAACACCTTGGAGGATCTGGAAACACAGGGGCAGGCCGGATCTCTCGCCCTTTTGGACGACTCCGAGGGGTTCGACATGATCTTCTTTGATTCCGGCGAACTGGTTTCACTCGTGGAATGGAATATCCTCTGGCGTCGCATACGCCCGGGCGGTCTGGCGGCGTTTCATGACGTCTTCTTCCCGAAATCCGTCAAGAATTTCCTGATCTGCTCCAGCCTGCTCGCCAGTCCCATGTGGCGCCTTGTCTTTGTGGAAGAAAACACGCCGCAGGGGCTGATGATCTTTGCGAAGGGCGAGGGGCGCACGACATGCGGGAAGGACGCCGCATGACCATGCCCCCCCTGCTGATGCCCGTCTTCCCCCGCGATGCGCAAGAGCGCGCGGTCTGCCTGGAAGGCCTGCGCCCCGGCGGATGGCTGCGACGGTCGCTTACGCGCCTTGCCGAATACGGGACCACATACGGGACTGACGCGTTCATCTCGGCGGAGCCGACAGTTGCCAGGGAACTGATCGATTCCGGTGTCGTCTTCGTCCAGGCTGACGCCGGAGATCGCGCCAACAGGCATCTGCCTCCCGGGTCCGAGGCGCTGCTGGAGGCGTTGCTGCGAGAGGGGCGTCTGCGGCCTGATCAGCCGGTCATCATCCACGACTACCGCTATCCGCTGACGCTTGGGCGTCTGTCGGAGGCATCCCGCCTGCAGGACGACGGGAGTTGCGTCATGAGCGTCGCCGAACCGAGGGACCACCCCGTCCAGGCCAGGCAGGCCTTCGAGTTGCTCATGCTCGAAGAACTGGTTCTGAGGGATGACGACTCAGGCGGCACGCCGGAACACGCATGGCGTTCGCACTCCTTTCGAATTCTGGGTACGCAGGACACGCTCCAGGGTGAGGGCGGCTTTTTCAAGACCGTCGGGTGGTTCAGTCGCGTGATTCCCCAGGCATCCCTGCCCGCCTTCCCCCCCGGGACTGCGGCCCGGGCCGTCCCTGTCACGTCCGAAGGCGGGGCCCTGCGTCGGCTGGCGCCCGCAATGGACAGCGGACGCGACGACCTGGACATCATCGCCCTGCCGACGCTGCGCCGCACCGGCCGGTTCCCGGCTCTTGGCGCGCAACGCACGGGAAGCGGCCGTCTTCTGATTCTCGTCGATGAAACGCTTCTTGCCGAGGGACCGACCCTGTTGGGGACGTTTTTTTCGGATCGATTTCTGAATCTGCAGATGTTGTTTTCCCCGTGGAGCGACAAGCCTGGATCGCTGCGCGTGTCTTTCGCGGGGCAAACCTTTGTCCAGGTCGGCGAAGGGATCAGCATTCCGGACAAGGCCGCCTCGATTTTCATAGCCTTCATGAAGGCCGTGCCCCCCGAAGGCGATGTCTTCTGGACCGAAAACCTGAAACCCGCCGAGCCATTGTGGTCGACGACAGACGGCGCCGTATTCAGCGCGGACGGCGTCCCGCTCACCTGTTCCCAGCTCTTCCCCGCGGTCTGGGCGCCCCGCCCGGCGCTGACGGCGGGACCGGCCGCCATGCTGACGACCATCGATCCTGACGCCTGCAAGCCCCTACGGCTGGAAAGAACCGAAGACATCTGCGTCAATTCCCGACTCGCCATGTTGCAGTACGATGTTCTTTCCAAAGGGAACGACTCATGAAGGCGCGCTCATGGTTCAGCACCCTCCAACAGCGGTTGCAGGATCTACCTGCGAATCCGCAGCAGTGCACTCGCAGAAACATGGCCGCCTGCCTGAGCGAGTTGGAGGCCATCAAGCATGACTTGCTCGACAACGGCTACCCCGCCCAGCATGCGGCTATTCTCCTCAGCAATGAAACGCTGAGATCGAATTCCAGCCAACGCTCCAGCGCCTTGCTGGCCTTGATCTATAAACAAATCGGATGGCGCATCAACCACATCAAGGCCTGGCTCGCCAAAGAGTTCCCGGAGCTGCTTCAAAAGGCGGCCTTGGCGGGATGCGAGCTCGCCCTGGCGAACGACGATCATGACCTCGCCCGGGAGCGGTTGCGCTTTATCCTGCGCCATCTGCCTCTCGACGAAATCCTGCAGGACCGGCTTTCCTCGCTTGAAACCCACAGTGGCGCCTTTCCTTTCTGGCGCAGGAGCGGCGAGGGGGAAGCTGCGCTTTCGCCTGTCGCCGACGCCGCCATCCTGCCCGCCTGCAACGCCATGCTGTCCCTCTCCGCTGCCGGGGAGATGTTTCGCCACGATCCGAAGCAGGGCGTTCCCGTCCCGCTTCGGGACATGGCCGCCCCAGGCGGACGCTTTCTGCGGGGTCGCGAGGGGTTGGCGGTGTATCGGCCCACGTTCAGGGAACTGATGCGGATCACCGGGAACGGCGAACCCGGGAGACGTGACACGCTCCCCGTGGACGCCGACCAGACCCTCCTCGGCGGGTGCCTGACGGAACAAGGCCCCGTAGTGTTATTGACAGACGCGCATGCTGCGCGTCCACGCATCATGCGCGCCGAGGAACGCGGACTGGCCGACATCACCCCGGCATGCGTATCATTCCCCTGCGCCGTCGCAACCCATGGCGGTTCGCTGATCATTGCGGACGCGCATCGCCCCATGCTCTTCGAGTTGGATGCGGCGACGGGAGAGACCGCGCCCATGGCCGCCTCGTGGCCGCATGGACGGGCCATCGCCCTGGGCTCGGACAGTGCCTTCCTCTACCTGCTCAGCCATGAACACCTGGTCTGCCTTCGTCGCGACGACGCCGAGCCCGTGTTCGCCCTTGAGCTCCTGCAGCTTTCCGGCGGCGTTGGCAAAGGCGCCGCCTTCGACTGCGCCCCCTGCCCAGACTGCGCCGACATGGTCGTGGCCATGAGCGGTCCCGGCCCGCTGCACAGGCTCCACACACTTCGACGCACCCTACAGGAAACCGCCGCATGAGGATAACCTACTATCCGTTCATCTCGAGCCAGGAAGAGCTCAATGATCTGTATTACAGGGCCTGCTGGGCGCTTCCGGACATGCCTGAGCATACGGTGGTGTTTCCTTTCCACGTCCGGGCGTTCTCGCCGGGTGAGCCGCCCCGGCCCTTCGGCGTCAAGCCAGGCCAGAAGTTCCAGGCTGAATACCCCGTCATCCGGGACAATCCAGAGGTCATGGCCCTGCTGAACCGCTCCGACATCCTGCTCTTGTGGAACGACGACCTGAACAAGATGGAGCGCTACAATCTCACCGGATTCAACAAGCGCATATTCAACGTGAGCAAGGCCTCCAATGAATGGACCCTGGAGGCGTATCAATACGCCATCCTCAAGCACGAACTGACGCCGGAGCCGGGCCGCAAAAAGCTGGTCGCCGACAATCACGCCAAGCTCAAGCGCCTGGCCAGGGAGTTGCGGACCGGCGTGGCCTACGCCTTTGGCACGGGTCCGTCATTACCTCTGGCGATGGACATGGACGTGTCCGGATCCTTGCGCATCGTCTGCAACACCGCCGTGCGCAACCGCGAACTCATGGACCATCTTCGCCCGCAGATCATCGTCGCCGCCGACCCGGCGCTGCACTACGGCGTTTCCGGCTACGCCGCAGCCTTCCGCGAACACCTGCTCCAGGCCATGGAGCGTTACGGCTCCCACCTGCTGCTCCCCATGGGCTATTACCCCATGTTCCTTGCGCAGCACCCGGAAATGGCGTCCCGCAGCATCGCCGTTCCCGTCGTTCCCGCGGCGCCGGAGAACATCAGCCCGGATTTGACGGAAACGTTCCAGATCGCCTGCTACGCGAACATCCTCACCATGCTGCTGCTCCCTGTGGGTTCAACCATGGCCGATGAAGTCCGGATCGTGGGCTGCGACGGCCGCAACCCCTTGCCCGACGGGGACGATTCCGACCCCTCGCCCTTCTGGGCCCACCACACGGAGTCCGAATTCTCAGAGATGTACAATACGCTTAGGCAGTGCCACCCCAGCTTTTTTTTGCGCAACTTCACGGACTGGTACGCCGACCACTGCGAGGGTGTGCGCAAGGTGGTCGAAAAGGTGGAATCGGCCGGAAGGAAGGTGGTGGCGGTGACGCCGTCGTACATCCCAAGCCTGGCCGAACGGCTGGTTCCGGAATACCGCGACGCCTGCCTCAACACGCTGCGAAACGCGCCGCCGCCGCAGGAGGATTTCGAGTTCATCCACGACACCCGGTCCAAGGCGCGCTACACGGCCACCATCTTCGTCTCGCTCTACGGCGCGGAACGATTCATGGCCCCGCTGTTCCAGAATCTGTTTTCCCAGACGCTTTACCTTCGGGGCGAGATGGAAATCGTCCTCATCGACAGCGCCTCGCCAACCCACGAGCGGGAAATATTTTTGGCCATGGCGCAATCGAACGCACACGTTCTCTACGGCCGCACCCGGATGCGGGAAACCGTGTACGGCGCCTTCAACCGCGCCATCAAAATGGCCCGGGGCGCATACCTGATGAACCTGGGCGCCGACAACCGCTTCCGCACCGACGGCGCGGAGATCCTCGCCCAGGCGCTTGACCGGCGCCCTGACATCGGCCTGGTCTACGGCAACCACTACGTGACCATTTTCGAAAACGAGAGCTTCTACAACCATGTACGGTTCGGCCGCCTCTCCAGACCGGCGTTCTCGCGCGACATGATGTTGCACAAGTTCTACTTCGGCTCCGAGATGATGTGGCGCCGGTCGCTGCACGACCAGGTGGGCCTCTACGACGACTCCTTCATCGTCGCCGGCGACTACGAAATGGTCTGCCGCTTCGCCACTGCCACGGATTTCCTCCATGTGGACCGCTACTTCGCGCTCTACACCAAGAACCCGAAAGGCGTGGAACTGAGCAACCTTGAACGGTGCCGAGCCGAGGACGAACGTATCCGTGAAAAATACGCCGACATCTTCCCCATGGCCGTGGACCCGCCCCGCGTGCATGTCCACTACACCCTGGACAAGGACTTTCCCACTGACTACATGACCATCGTCTGCCACAGCATGAGCTTTGACAAGTCCGTCGCGCGTTCCGTGATGAAGATCGCCGAGAACCTCGAATTCCCCTTCATCCTCTACTGCACCGACCAAAACTCCTCCCAGGCGACCAAAGACAGCATCGCCTGGCTCATCGCCGAAGGCTTGGCTGTAGACGGCGGCAACCTGGCGCCCAGCTCCCGGGCCCTGTTCGAGTCCCGCATCGCCTACAGCCCCACCCTGCGGTTCATGCTGCTGGCGCACGGCGAGACCATGCTGCTGGACAAAAACTTCATGGACATGAACAGACCGCGTCTCACCGCATATTTCAAGGATGCCCACAAGCGGTTGACCGAGGGTTTCGCCCGTCGGATCTCGACGGAACCGGTCAGGGGGCTTGAGCCCGAGTTGATCCGCACCTTCAGCGACCATCACGAATTCGAGCGCCTCGACCTGGCCCCGCATCATGGCCTTGACCACGACAAGGCGGCCACGGGCTGCGCAGACGGCGACCTGACCGTATTCATCCAGCACTATTCGCCTAAAGGGCAGGAAAACATCTTCCGCGAGGCCCTCAAACGCTGCATCGCCTCGGTACGGGAACAGCGCTGCGACGCCGATGTCCGCATCGTCGTATCGGACGACGGCTCACCCTGGTCGGCCGGACTTTCCGGGAACAACCCCGCAAGGTTGATCAAGGCGCATGACAGGGCCTCCCTGGCCATGTTCCCGGCCATGGCCGACATCGACGCCGATCTTTACCTCTACAAGCCGCGCACCGGCTACTTCTCCAAGGGCTTGTTGTGGAATACGGCCGTGAACATGACCGCGTCCCCCAGGCTGCTCTTTCTGGACGATGACCACCATTTCCTGCGCATGGACTCCATCGCCACATACATGGCCCTGTTGGACAGGTACGAACTGGTGGTCGGAAACACCCGCGAATACGTGTTTCGCGACATCGACGCGGTGCGCCACCGTCTTGCCCTGGGCTACGACAGCCCCGTGGTGCAGGGCTCCAACTTCGCCCTGCGGCGCGAACTGCTTGCGGCGGTGGGCGGCATCCACCCCAGCACCTTCCTTTGGGGCACGGGCGACGATCCCGCGCTTTTCTGGTCGCTGTACCGGCTGCTGCGGCCCACAACGCCGGGCACGCCGAAACGCGCCTGCTACGCCGAGGCCATTGTCACGGAAAATCCCTACTCCGGACGCTGGCGTGAGGACTGCCGCGTGGACCTCGAACTCTTTCTCAGCGATTTCCTGCGGGTATACGGCGTGCATCCCAACAACAACCCAAGCCGGAAGCGCCGCGCCTGGATGGACCGCATTCCCGATCCCGAGGCGGCAGCCCGCGTCCAAGCCGCACCTGTCGAACAGTCCGCCGCCGACACGCCCGCCCTGACGCTGGTCATCCCCACACCCACAGCGAGCCTTGAGGATATCTGGATCACGGCGGCGGCGATCGCCGATCAACGCCTGCCCGAGCCGCACACCATCATCCTCGCCGCCGGGAGGGACTTCTCCCCTGATGACGCCCGGGTCTTTCACAAGGACATCAAGATTGTCTCTACCGGCGCCGACTCCCCGAGGGAGGCGCTGCGCCAGGCTATGGCCGGGGTCGTCTCGCCCATGGTCGGCTGGATGGCGCCCGGCGTCATGCCCGCCGAGAAGTTGCTCAAGGGCGCGCTGACATGCCTCCGGGAAACCGGGGCCGACATCGTCTACGGCGCCAGCGCCCGGTTCGACGCCAGACGAATGCGCCTCAGCCACGCCGCCCCGCCTGACATGGAGGTGGAAACCGCGCTGGACGTTTCCAGACAGTGGCGTCCGGGGCAGCCTGTTTTCGGGCACACGGATGCGGTGCGATCCTTGTTGGAATCAAGTCTGCATAATGAGCTATGGGATCTGGACGCGCTTTTCGCCGCACAACGGCAGGGCCTGCGCATTCATGCCAAGGCCCAGACCTTTTCCATCCACAACCCCGTTTGCCAGCGCGACACCATGCCATCCAAGGCCGCAGCGCTTCTGATCGCCCGGTATGGCGACACCATGGAACGGATATTGGCCGCGGATTTCACGCGCGGGGGGGGGGCCTGCCAAAAACCCGATTCGTCTTGCGAAAACACGCGCCTGGTCCCCTGGTGCAAGAATATGGAGGAACGGTTGCGCTGGCTGTGGCGCATTGTCGTCCAGGCGGCGCGCGGGAAAACCTGCAAAACAGCCATCTACGGCGCCGACAAGGACGCGGAGCTGCTGTTGAGGCTCTTCTGGCCGCGCGGCCTGGAGCCTGTCTGCCTGCTGCACGACGGCGCCCATGAGGCGCTGTGCGCCGGTCTGCCCGTGGTGGAGCTGAAGGACGCCGCCGATATGCCCTTCGGCCTGGTCGTTCCCTCCTCGGCCCACAGCCAGGAGCGGATGGCGCGGCTATCCCCCGAAACCTACCCGTGGCTGCGCCTGGCGCGCGCCGCGCAAGACCATTGACAACGGAGATCCGCCTTGTACGATTACGCGAAAATTTCCACCACCCTCGAGCTCCATGGCGGCGATGTCGAAGTCTTAAGCGAACGCAACAAATGCCTGCGCGAATGGGAATGGCCCTGGACGCTGAAAATCGCGCGGGAATGGCCCGTAAGGGGCAGATCCCTGGACGCCGGGTGCGGCGCCAGCCGTATGCCGATGTGGATGGGCGAGATGGGCTACCAGCCCACCGGCGTTGACAACTTCGATTACGCCGACGCCAATCCAGACTATGTGGAACGCGCCCGCAGGCATTTCGCGGCCAACGACCCGACCGTCACCGGCTACGACCTGGTGGAAGCCAGCCTTGACGACATGCCCTTCGAGGACAACTCCTTTGAGGTCATCACCTGCGTGTCGGTGATGGAGCACATCTACGATCCCAAAAAACCGCTGGCCCACCACAAGCATCTCGACGAGATGAAACGCGTCCTTCGGCCGGGGGGGCTGCTGATCTGCACCTACGATGTGCATATCACTCCGGGCATCAACGACCGTGTGCTCGGCTTCGACTACATCATCGACGTGGAGTACCTGACCAGGACGGGAATGCGGCCGCTGGTCCCCGGCCATATCGTAAACCGGGTGGATATGGCTCTGGACTGCGACACCCTGAGCTACCCGCCGTACATTTTTATGAAGAACCATTACAAGTGCAAGCCGATGTTTTGCCGTCAGACTTCGTTCGGATTCGCCCTGGTAAAGTTGGAGAAGTAATGAGCGGCCCCGCTTCTGTTGCCGGGTTCAAGGCGCATTGAGCATCGTACGGGCAGCGACGAAAAAGAGGATCACATGTTCACACTTGACGACCTGATCACGCAACGTCCTCCCCTGCACAGGCATGGCGACGGCCGCAAGGCCAGCTGGGGCGCCAGCGAAACCGTTCTCAAATTCATCATGGACCATGCCGGACCCCATTCCAAGACGATAGAAACCGGAGCGGGGCACTCCACCATCGCCTTTGCCCTCAGCGGGGCGGAGCACTACGCTGTTTTCCCGGAGCCCTATCTGGCCGACACCGTCGGCGACTTCCTCGACGACAACGGGATTGCCCGCGACAAGCTGCATTTGCTCAACGGCCCGTCCCAGGACATCCTCCCGGCCCTGAAGGAGGACGGTTTCGATCTCGTATTCATCGACGGCGACCACGCCTTCCCGGTTCCCTTTATGGACTGGTATTACCTGGGCCGACGAATGAAACCAGGTGGCCTGCTCATCATCGACGACACGCAAATCTGGACAGGCCACGTCCTCAAGACGTTTCTCATGATGGAGCCGGAATGGCGGCTCATCAAAGACTGCTACGGCGCATCTTTTTTTCGGATGGAAGAGCCGTGGAGCGGCAAATGGTGGGGCAAGCAGGCCTATACCGTCATTCACAGCAGTTTCAAGCCCGGGGATGAAAACCTCTTCACGCCGCATATCAGGGAAATGTTGCTTCCCGTCTACGAGAGCGACAAATGAGGCCGGACCCATTTGAGGCCAAAAATACGACGCCATGAAGCGACCATCTCTCGTTTCCATTATCATACCTGCCTATAACTACGCGCATTTTCTCCCTTTTACCCTGAAAAGCGCGATCCGGCAGGATGTGGACAGGGAAATCATCGTGGTGGACGACGGCTCCACTGACAACACGCAGGCGGCATGTGAGCCCTTCGCGGATCAAATCACCTTTATGCGTCAGGAAAACAAGGGCCTTTCGGCCGCGCGTAACAGGGGGATCGAAGCGGCAGGCGGATCCTTTCTCGTTTTCTTGGATTCGGACGACCTGTTGCCGCCCCGGGTGCTCTCCAGCCAGTTGCGGCGCCTGGAAGAACAACCGGACTGCGGCCTTGCGGTCTGTCGCAGCGAGTTCTTCGCGGATGTGGACGCCGCTGGCGAGCCTCTCCCGCAAGGGGAATGGCGGCTCTTTCGCGACGATCTGGACGTTCATCTGTGCCACTTCAATATCGCGCCGCCCCATGCGTTCATGACCCGCCGCGAGACGGTCGAGGCGGCCGGGGGGTTCGATACGGGGTTAAAAGCCTGTGAGGACCATGATTTCTGGTTTCGCCTGACCCAAGGCGGCTCGCGCCTGGCGGCCAATCACCGCGCCCATGTCCTCTACCGCCGCCACCCGGACAGCATGTCGCGCAACGCCGCGCGCCAGCACGCTCATGACGCCATGCTGCACCAGCGTATCGCAAACGCGCTACTGCATGGCGGCCACCTTCCCGACGCACGTCTTGAGGGGCTTGTGGCCTGTCTGGCGGGTTGTCTGTTGACCGGTTCGCGACTGATCATCAGCCAACCGGACGCCGCCAACGCCCTGCTTCGTAGCGCATGCCAACTGGCGTCAAGGATTCATCAGGAATCGCCGCACCCCGGGAGGGTGCCGCATACGCTTAAATATTTCGCATTGCGGATTCGACGCAGCCTGATTGGCCTGGCCCAGGAGCGTCCCGCTGAAGCGTCGGAGATCGCCGCCCACCTTCAACTCGCGCTGCCGTCTCATTTTCCGGCGGGCAACGCCGCCCTGGCGCCGGACATTGAGGCCGCGTTATCGGGGCTGGATACGGTGTTGTATCGAGATTAGCCGGGATCGAACAGACGGGCGGCCCTTCATTCCGTGGAGAGCTTGCACAGGCAGCCGCCGTCGATGACGAAGCTCTGCCCGGTGATGAAGGCGGACTTTTCCGGGTCGGCCAGAAAGACCACGGTCTGGGCGATGTCTTCCGGTCGGCCGATGCGCCCCAGGGGATGGCGGCTGGCAAGCTGGGCGCAGGGCGCCTCGCCGCCCTGCTCTCCATAGAGGTCGCGGGTCAGGCCCCGGCGCAACATGTCCGTGTCCACGGCCCCGGGCAAGACGACATTGGCCCGCACCAGCGGGGCGAATTCCAGGGCCATGGTCCTGGTCAAGGCCACAAGCCCGCCCTTGCTGGCGGCGTAGGCCCCGATGGCCGGGGAGGTGGCCACGGCGTGCACCGAGGCGATATTCACCACGGCCCCGCCCGCTCGTTTGAGATGTCCCAGGAGTTCCACGGCCAGGACGAACGGCGCGACGAGATTTACGTCCAGGACGGCGCGAAACTCCGCCACGCCGGTCTCGGCCAGGGGCTTCGTAATCTGGAGGGCGGCGTTGTTGACCAGGCAGGCCAGGCCGTCCTCGCGCTGCCGCACCTGTGCCGCCACGGCCACGGCCTGGTCCTCCCGGGACAGGTCGGCGATGAAAAACCCGACGAACAGGGCGGCATCCTCCGGGCGCTCCGGCTGGTCCAGGTCCGCGCCGTAGACCCGAAGCCCCTCCCGGCACAGGGCCTTGGCGCAGGCCAGGCCGATCCCCCGGGCCGCGCCCGTGATCAAGGCCGCGCCGTTCATCCCCGCCCTTCCAGCACGGCAAGCAGGTTGTCGATGGTGCTGCGGTGGATTTTCTCCCAGTACAGGGCGCTGGAATTGGCGTTGTGCGGGGCCATGAGCACGTTTTTCATGGCCAGAAGCGGGCTGTCCGCAGGCAGGGGCTCGTGCTCGAAGACGTCCAGGGCCGCGCCCGCCAGCCTCCCGGATTGCAGGGCCCGGACCAGGGCCGGTTCGTCCACCACCGGTCCCCGGCTGGCGTTTATCAGCACCGCCCCGGGCTTCATGAGGGCGAACTGGGCGTCGCTCATGAGATGGTGGCTGGTGGGATTCAAATCCGTGTGCAGGGAAACGAAGTCGCTTTTCGCCAGAAGCTCGTCCTTGCCGGTCACCACAAGTCCTGTCCCGGCCACGAAGGCGGCCGGAATCTCCCGGATGTCGTGCCCGAGCACGGTCATGCCCAGGGCGCGCAGGGTGCGCACCGTGGCCTTGCCCGTGTCGCCCACCCCGATGACCCCCAGCACGCACTCGGAAAGCACCCGGCCAGGCAGCTTTTTCCATACCCCGGCGTGCATGAGGTCGTTGCTGTCCACGATGCGCCGGGTGAAGGCCAAAAGGAATCCGAGCACGGTCTCGGCCACGGGCACGCTGAAGGCGTCGGGGGTGCGGCGGATGGCCACGCCCCGGTCGGCGCAGGCCGCCGCGTCCAGGGAGTCCACGCCGGTGCCCCATTTGGAGAGCACCTTCAGGCGCGGCGCGGCCTCGATGACCCGGCGGGTGAAGCGGTCGTCGCCGCACATCACGCCGTCGATATCCGCCATAAGCGGCAGGAGATCCTCCTGCTCCAGGCGCTCCCGCACCTGGGGAATCACAAGCTCCACGCCCCTGGCCTCAAGCTCGGGCCGAAAGCGTTCGATGACGGGTTGCAGATACGGCGCGGTGACCAGCACTTTCCATTTCATGATGCGTCCTTTTGCAGCTTTTTGGCGCGGTAGACCAGTTCCGCGAGTTGAAAATCGAATTCCTCGTCGATGTCCATGGCCTCCTGGGGCGGGACCGGGAAAAGCAGGGGCCGCTCGCCGATGCGGTTGCCATGGCGCTTCAGGGAGGCGGCGGAGAAAAGGTACAGGTTGGAATTTTCCTCGTAAACCGGCGGCAGATCCTGGGTGCGCAGGAGCACCTGGGGATCATGGTTCAGGGGGCGGCCTGCGGCGTCCCACAGCCTCGTCTGCATGGCCGTCACCGAAAAAAGGGAATCGTGTTCCGGCAGGGCGGCGGCGAAGGCGTCCACGGCCCGGGCGATAGTCTCGGGCGTCAGCAACGGATTGGTGCTGTGGGTCTGGAGATAGTAGTCCGCCGGGAAAAGCTCCACGTCGTGCAACAGGATGCGGTTCATGGGCACCTCGCCGCCGCAAAGTTCGGCGGGGCGCTCAATGCATACCACGTCCGGGAAATGTCTGGCCGCGTCATCGCGGATGCGCGGGCTGTCGGTGTCGATGACGATTTTGCGGATACGGCCGCAGGCCAGCAGGGCGCGCACGATGTGGTGGTACAGGGGAAGCCCGCCGAAGTCGCGGTAGTTCTTCCCGGGCGCCCGCTCGCTTTGGTGGCGCATGGGCGCCAGGGCCACAATGTCCAGGGCTGGGTGGGCCATCAGCGCAAGCCCCGGCGCGGCCCCCGGCAGGCGGAGGCGTCACAGGGTGTATTTTTCATCGAAGCGCTCCGGGTAGGGGACGCGGCCCTCCGGCATGGGCGGGGCCTGTTTCACGGGACGCGGCGCGGGGGCGGCGGGATAGTAGAACCGCTTCTTGAGCAGGTCCGAGACCGGCTCCGTCTGGCGGCTCCCCCGGTAGGCGCCCCAGAACTGCATGAGCCGAAAGACCAGGATATTCCGGACATGGCGCGACAGGATTTTTTCGCTCCAGGCGCTTCTGCAGTCGTTGGCCACATTGCCCGCATACAGTCGGCAAAAGTCCCACAGGGTGAGCCGGGCCTCGGGATACATGCGGCGATAGGCGATGGCCTCGCGGCGGTAGCGGTTGCGCACCGTGGCCGGGCGCTCCTCATGGACGTGGATGACCTCGGCGGCGGCGGAATAGGCGACGCGTCGCCCTCCCAGGACGGCCCGCCGGGCGAAGTCCAGATCCTCGAGACCGGTCAGGGATTCGTCGAAGCCGAGCGTCTGCCACACGTCGCGGCGGATGGCGCTGTTGGCGTTGTTGCAGAAGGGGTGTTCCTGGTCAGTCTGGTCATGACTTGGATACCAGGCCCGGAAAATCTGCCGCTCGCTGTAGCTGCTCAGGTGATTCCCCCGCTGTTTGCCGTAGGTCACGGCCACGGCCGGATCGGCGAACGGCGCCAGCAGGCTGTCCAGCCAGGTCTGATAGACCGGATAGGCGTGGGCGCTCACGAAAACCAGGAACTCCCCCCGGGCGGCGCGGGCCCCCAGGTTGCAAGAACGGCCGAAGGAGAAGGCCTCGGGGGCCAGAGACAAAATTTTGACGCCGTGGGCGGCCAGGATGCGCAAGGTGTCGTCCGTGGAGCCGGAATCCACGGCGATGATCTCGTAGTCCCGCATGGACTGTTTCGAAATGCCGTACAGAAGGCGCGGCAGGGGCGCCGCCTCATTGTAGCATCGGATGATGATGGAGCATCGTACGGACATGGGATGCCTACCGGGTTGCGGTCAGGGCGGTGTAGTCCGCCCGGGGAAAGGCCTCCAGCTTGCCGCCTGCCGTGGCGTTGAGGATTCGCCGTGCCCGGCCGGAGACGAAGGCCTGCGCCAACGCGTAGGAGGGCAGCACCCTGTCCAGGCGGGGGTTGTGCCAGCGTTTGCCGGGCCCGAAATAGGCGGGATGGAAATGGTTCACGTCCTGCTCCCGGGAGGTGATCTCCTCCTGGCCCGTGGCATAGTCCGGCACCGTGTAGTCGAAATCCACGCCAATGAGGCAGATGGGGTCGCAGCCCATGTAATAGGCCAGTTGGATGGCCAGATAGGTCACCGTCGATCCCCAATAAACCTTATCGGCGGCATCCTCGGAAAATTGAGGGTAAGGCTTGTACAAACGGGGGAAATTCACCCAGCAGACGTCCGGGCCGTCCGTCAGGGCGTGGGCGAGGTCCGTGGGAAAAAACTTGACCATGCCCCTTAGGGCGTTGATCTCCCGGCTGTTGTCCTCGGCCACGAACACGTCCTCCACCGTGTAGTAGGTGGGCCGAAAGCCCAAGGTCTCGAATCCCAGAAAGATGCAGTTCATGCCGAAGGTGATTTCATCCCGCAATGGCGCAAGGTCCATGGTATTGAGGCTCGGTCCGTTGCCGACGATGAAGCACCGCCGCCCGCTGTGGATGTCCTTGAAATCGCTCACCGCAGGCATCGTCATCCTCCAGGGCTTATGCAACGTTTGCAGATAAAATCGTCCGGGCTGGCGACCCGCCCCGTAACCATGCCGGAAAGCTCTGCATAGGCCGGTCCGGCCAGAATGGCGTCCAGATCCTGCTCGACGATGCTTCCGAAGACCGTCTCGCGATGGTAGTCCATGCAGCACAGGATCAGTTCTCCGGTGTACAGGATGTGCAGCCAGCGGTCCAGCCTGGGGCAGGCAAATCCGGTCAGGTCCGGGCGCACTGCGGCGTCCAGCCGAACCTGGTTGCGGCGGATGGTCCCGGCCCGGTCGTGGTAATGGATCCAGTTGATGCCCGGCCGGGTGCGCACGCCATGCCGGGCCAGCTGACCTTCCCAGAAGCGGCGGTAGTCGTCCTGGCTGAATTCAAAATCATGGCGCAGGGCGGGCGTGAATCCCTGCCCCGCCCCCCGGATGATCACCCGCAGGGGAACCTCGTCGGAGAGCTTGAGCAGCCCAACCACGTTGTCCAGGCAACGCTCGTAGTCGATGCCCATGACCCCCTGGTGGGTGCGCTTGTCAACACCGTGGAAGCTCACCCATATCTCGTGGGGCACGTCCGCGAAGAGCTCGGCCAGCCGGTTCGCGGCGGCCGCGTCCAGGGCCAGGGCGTTGGTGGACAGCTCCAGGGACGTAAATCGCAGGCGCTTTTTGATCTCGGCGATCCGCTCAAAGATGGCCGGATCAAGCAGAGGCTCGTTTTCCAGATAGGGGCAGACCTTCCCCAGGGCGTGCGGCGCCAACTGGGACAGGACGCGCTCGAAGACCACGTCGCTCATGCGCCCGGGGTGCTTCTTGTGCCAGCTGTCCAGGTACGGACAGATGATGCACTTGCCGGAGCAGGCGGAGGTGGTCTGGATCTGAATATCTCTCACGAATAGGCTCCCTCGGGTCGAAGATGCGTGATCGAAGCGCAAGATCTCTTGCAAACCCCGTGCCTTGGCCAGCGGCGCCGTCCGGGACGCCTCGAAAAAACAACACGTCCAACCTGTTCACCGCAAGGCTGCGGGAACGGACTGCACCGGCCCGGCGCTAGAAGGCCTTGCGGAAGAGCTTGGGAAGGGATTGAACATAGGCGGCGGTTTTCGGGCCACGGTGCAACACGAAAAACACCTTCGCCCCCAGACTGCCGAGGAACACCTTGAAATAGGATGCCGTCAGGCCCGTAAGCCGCGCCAGCCGGTTCATGCTGGAATAGTTCCAGGCGCACAGATGGGTGCGGTGCCGCCAGTAGTCCGGGCTGTGGCCCGGGTGCTGGGACAGGGGGCCGCCCACCCGGAAATCCGTGCAGCCCACGATGGCCGATTCCGGCCGCAGGCGGGAGGTCAAAACCCGCACGTCCCGCAAGGGGCTGGCGAAATGCTCGAAGACCTCGAAGGCCGAAATGAGGTCGAAGGAGACCTCGGGAAGCTCGTCACGGTGAAAGAAGCTGTCCGGCCCGAAGGCCTCCCGGCGTTGCCGGATGAGCGGCCGCCACAGATCGCAGCCCACGGCGTGGACGCCCCTGGCCCGCAACTGCTCGAAAACCAGGCTCCAGCCCACGCCGTAGAGCAACACGTCCGTCCAGCCCATGGCCTCAAGAAACAGGTCGCAGAAAAAACGCTCCCTCCGGTGGACCAGGGAGTCCGGGGGGAGTTTGGCCCCGCCCGCCTCCCCCTGGTCCAGGACGGCCGCTTCCCCGGCCGGGGGCAGGTGGGCCACCAGCCCGCAGTCGGGACACAACAGCCAGTCCTTGCCATGGCTGTGCTCGTAAAACACCAAGCCCGCGCCGCACAGGCCGCACGGCGCTCCGGCCACGGCCAGTCGAAGCGTCAGGCCAATGGCTTGCAAATCTCCGTCAGATAAAAACA
>NZ_JAZHDB010000013.1:0-8144 GCF_036584575.1 Desulfolutivibrio sp. | reverse complement strand
CCCCGGATCTCCAGGTCGCGCAAAAGGTTCAGCACGGGCTTGACGTAGATGCGGGTGGGCGCAAGCAGGGCCTCGCCCAGGGTCACGCCGCCCTCGGGCAGCATGTCCGTGGCCTTGCAGCCGGATTCGTCCAAAATCTTGCGGATCAGCGAATAGCCGTTGGAGTGCGGCCCCGAGGACTCGATGCCGATGATCACGTCGTCCACGGCGATGCTGGAGCCGTCCACGATGCGGGCGTTGTCCACGATCCCGACGCAAAACCCGGCCAGGTCATAGACTCCGTCGGGGTAAAACCCCGGCATCTCGGCCGTTTCGCCGCCCAAAAGGGCGCACCCGGCCTGCTTGCAGCCTTCGGCGATGCCCGCCACCACCTGTTCGGCCAGATCCACGTCGAGCCTGCCCGTGGCGAAATAATCGAGGAAAAAAAGCGGCTTGGCCCCTTGCACCAGGATGTCGTTGACGCTCATGGCCACCAGGTCGATGCCGATGGTGTCGTGGCGGCCAAGCATCTGGGCCAGCTTGAGCTTGGTGCCCACGCCGTCGGTGGAGGCCACCAGCACGGGCTCGGCGTAGGCCTCATGATCGAGTTTGAAAAGCCCCCCGAAGCCGCCGATGTCCGAAAGGACGCCTTTGTTGTAGGTTGCGGAAACAAGGGACTTGATGCGCGAGACCAGACTGTTCCCGGCCTCGATGTCCACCCCTGCCCGTCTGTAGGCGTCGGCCCTGTCGGCCATATACACGGCTCCTTGAACATGGTAATGTGTCAGCCAAAGCGCATATCGTCTTTGCCCTGGAAAAACAAGGAGCCGTGGCCATGAGCGGCGTACACGTCCAGATGTCCGATGCCGACGGCGCAGGCAAGGCGGCGCGCCGATTCAAGCCAGGGGCGTGGCGGGCGGCGCCCCTCGTCGCCGCAGTCCTGACGCTTCTCGCCTGGCCTGACGCCCTCTGGGCCGACGGAAACCAGGGACCGCCTCCCCAGGCCCCGCCGCCGCAACTCCCCGCCGATGCGGACGAGGATGGCGATGCGCCGCGACGGGATTTCCGCATGGGAACCCGGGACAACATGAGCATGGGCCGCGACAAGGAAGGCAATCTGGTGATGGAGGTGTCCCCGCGTCCGCGCAAGCCCCAGGACACCCCGAACATGCCCATGTACATCACGCCCCAGATCTATACCGGCTACGGCCCCTACACCGGCCAGGGCCAGACCGCCGGACAAAGCCAGGGTCAGGGGGTTCAGGGCCAGTCCGCTGGACAAAGCCAGGGTCAGGGGGTTCAGGGCCAGTCCTTCGGCCAAAGCCAGGGCCAGGGGGCCCAGGGGCAACCGACCGGGCAGCCTGGCGCTGGCGCCGGGCACGCCGCCCCGCCCATGGTCCATTCGCCGCAAGGGGCAGGCCCCCAGGGCGCCATCCCGGCGTCGCCGGGACCGAGTCGGGGGGCGCCGCCGGGACAATGACCCACAAGGGGGGGTACGCCATGCATCAAGCCGCGTTGTGGAAACCCTTGGAAAACGGCCGCGTGCAGTGTCGCCTGTGCGCCCACTTCTGCCGCATCGCCCCCGGGCAGCGGGGAATCTGCGGGGTCCGGGAGAACCGCGACGGCACGCTTTTCACCCTGGTCTACGACAAGGTGGCGGCCGTCAACCTGGACCCGGTGGAAAAAAAGCCCCTCTACCATTTCCTGCCGGGCAGCCTGACCTTTTCCTTCGGCGCCATGGGCTGCAACCTGTCATGCACGTTCTGCCAGAACGCCGACCTTTCCCAGTCGCCGCGCCAGGGCAGGCCCATCACCGGCCAGGCCGTCACCCCCGAGGCCCTGGTCCAGGCCGCCCTGGACAGCGGCGCGGCCAGCATCTCCTATACTTATTCCGAGCCCACCGTCTTTTTCGAACTCATGCGGGACACGGCCACGTTGGCGAAAAAGGCGGGCCTGAAAAACATCCTGGTCTCCAACGGCTTCCAGAGTCCCCAATGCCTGGACGAACTGGGCCCGCTCATAGACGCGGCCAACATCGACCTCAAGGCCTGGAACGAGGAGTTCTACCGGGACATCTGCGGGGCCCGGCTCGGACCTGTAAAAAAGAATCTGGTCCACATCCGCCGCCTCGGCTGGTGGCTGGAGGTCACCACCCTCCTCATCCCGGGGCTCAACGACGACCCCGGGGAATTGCGGGAGATGGCCGCCTTTGTTTTCGCCGAGCTTGGGGCCGACACGCCCTGGCATCTGTCCCGGTTCCATCCCGACCACGCCATGCGCGACCGGGGCCCCACGCCGCCAAAGACCCTGGAGGCGGCCCGGGACATCGGACGCGCCGCCGGGCTGCGCTTCGTCTATGTGGGCAACCTGGGGCCGGGGGAGCGCAACGACACCCTGTGTCCGTCCTGTGGGGCGACGGTGGTGCGCCGGACGGGGTTTTCCGCCGAACCGGCGCGGCTTCGGGCCGGGGCCTGTCCGGACTGCGGGGCCATGGTGGCCGGGGTGTGGGGGACATAGGGGCGCGGGCCTGAAACCGCGCCTTGCCTTGGGCCGGGGAATCCGGTAGTCAGACGGGTCTTCGCGTCGGGGCGTGGCGCAGACTGGTAGCGCGCGTGCTTTGGGAGCACGATGCCGGAGGTTCAAATCCTCTCGCCCCGACCAATTGTGACGCCAAAGGGACGGTTCCATGGGACCGTCCCTTCTTCATGACAAAGCCCCGGTTTTTCGCAACCGGGGCTTTGCGCCGCCAGCGGCGGCCAAGCCGCCGGGCGGAAAGGCACGATAATCCCTCGCTTACGGCGCGGGCTGCGCCGCGGCCTGCTCGTGATTTTCGAGGCTTCCGACGTTGTCGGCAGCCTCGTCCCTTTCTCATGCGCCTGGGGCTTCTTCCTGGGGCTTCGCCTCGTCCGGCGGCTTCGGCCCGTCCGGCGGGGTATCGGTCGGCGTCGGAAGGGTCTCCTCCGCCTTCTTCTTTTTCTTGCCCACGAAATAGGCCACCCAGATGCCCACCTCATAGAGGATGATGATGGGTCCGGCCATGAGCAACTGGTTCACGGCGTCCGGGGTGGGGGTCAGGATGGCGGCCGCAATGAAGGCCAAAAGCACGGCCCAGCGCCGGAACTTGCGCAGGGAGGCGTTGGTCACCACGCCCATGCGGGCCAGGAAAAAGATGGCCACGGGCAGGTTGAAGATGAGCCCGAAGGCCAAAAGCAGGGTCACGGCCAGGGAGAAATAGTCCCCCACCGTGGGCATGATGGTCACCAGATCCGAGGCGTAGTCCACGAAAAATTTGAAGCCGAAGGGAAAGACCACATAATAGCCGAAAAGCGCCCCGCAGGCGAAAAAAATCGCCGAGGCCAGGGCCGCCGGAATCACCATGCGCCGCTCATCGCGGTACAGTCCCGGCCCCACGAACCGCCAAAGCTGGTAAAAAATGTAGGGACTGGCCACGAAGATGCCGCACACGAAGGCCAGCTTCATCACCGTGAAAAACTTCTCCGGCAGGGTCAGCGCGATCAGCCCCGTGCCCTCGGGCAAGACCCGGGCCAGGGGTTCGAGCAAAATCCCCAGAAGACGTTCGGCAAAGGCGTAGCTGATGAAAAATCCCACGCCGATGGCCGCAAAGCAGCGCAACAACCGGTTGCGCAGTTCGGTCAGGTGCTCAAGCAGGGTGACCTGCCGGACCCCCGTTTCCCCCTCGGAAGATGGCCTGCCGTCTTTTTTTTCATCCATGGTCGCGTACTATCCCTTCGTGCCCAAGGTCCGCTGCCGGACCTGTCCGGGTTATAATTCCACCTGCACCCCAAGCTCCACCACCCGCCCGGGGGGGATGCCGAAATAGGTCGTGGCCGACCGGGCGTTCTGGGACATAACCGCGAAAAGCCGTTTGCGCCAGGACATAAGCCCCGACCGGCCCGTGGTCAAAAGCGTCTCCCGACCCAAAAAATACGTGGTCTCCGACGGCCCGTCGGCGGAAAGCCCCAGGGATCTGGCCCGGGCCATGATCGCGGGCGCCTTCGGGGTCTCCATGAATCCATACCGGGCCACCACCCGCTGAAATCCCTGTCCCAGGTCGCTTATGGTCAAACGCTCGCCCGGGTCAACCGACGGGGTGTCCGCCGAGGTCACGGTCAAAATGACCACATGCTTGTGCAGCACTTTGATATGCTTGAAGGAATGCAGGATGGTCAAGGGGGTTCCGTCGGGAGAGACCGACATGAACACCGCCGTGCCCGGCACCCGGTGGGGCTTTTTTTTCGCCACATCGGCCAAGAAATCGGCCAGCGGGATGGACACGGCCAGGAACCTGCCGTGCAGGGCCTTGCGACCGTCGCGCCAGGTGGTCATGGCCACCACGACCATGGCCGCAATGAGCACGGTGAACCAGCCGCCATCCAGTATTTTGAGCAAATTGGAGGAAAAATAGGCCAGATCGAAGACCAAAAACACGACCACGGGAACGGCCACCTGCCACAGGGGTCTTTTCCAGGCGTAGCGGGCCACGAAAAAATACAAAATGGTGGTGATGCCCATGGTGGCCGTGACCGCGATGCCGTAGGCCGCCGCCAGGCGGCTGGATTCCTTGAAGATGAGCACCAGCCCGATGCAGGCCCACATGAGCGCGAAATTGATCTCAGGAATATAGATCTGGCCCTCGAAATTCCGCGAGGTGTGGACGATGCGCAGCCTGGGGCAGACGCCGAGTTGGATGGCCTGGCGGGTCAGGGAGAACACCCCGGAGATCATGGCCTGGGAGGCGATGACCGTGGCGAACGTGGCCAGGGCCACCATGGGGTAGAGCATCTCCCGGGGAACGATGCCGTAGAAGGGGTTGACGGCGATCTCCGGCCGGGCCAGAAGCCCCGCGCCCTGGCCGAAATAATTGAGGACAAGGGCCGGACAGACCAAGGTCAGCCAGGAAAGGCGGATGGGACCGGCCCCGAAATGCCCCATGTCGGCGTACAGGGCCTCGCCGCCGGTGATGCACAGGACCACCGACCCCAGGACGATCAGGCCGTGCATGTGGTTTTCCATAAAAAACCTGACGGCCGACAGCGGGCTTATGGCTTCGAGCACGGACAGATCCTCGAAGATGTGGACCAGCCCGACGGCCCCGATGACCGTGAACCACACCAGCATCACCGGCCCGAAGACCCGGCCGATGCCCGCCGTGCCATGCCGCTGTACTGCAAAAAGTCCGAAGAGGATGGCGCAGGTGATGGGCAGGATGAACGGCGCGGCGGCGTCCGTGGCGGTGTTTAAGCCCTCCACGGCGGAGAGCACGGAGATGGCCGGGGTGATGATCCCGTCGCCGTACAGCAGCGCCGCCCCGCACAGTCCCAAAAAGGTCAGAAGCGGGGTAATCCGGGCCAGGGCCCGCCCCTTGGGCAGAAGCTCCAGCAGGGCGAAGATGCCGCCCTCCCCCCGGTTGTCGGCCCGCAGGATGAACAGCACGTATTTGATGGTGACCACCACCATAAGCGACCAGAAGACCAGGGACAGCACCCCAAGGACGTTGTCCCGGGTGAGCTCGATGGCATGCATGCCGTGGAAGCATTCCTTGACGGCGTACAGGGGGCTGGTGCCGATGTCGCCGTAGACGATGCCCAGAGCCCCGAGCGCCAGGGCCAGCTTCCCGGGTGCGCCAGCAAAAGGGGACGGGGCACCGGCGACGCCGGGGGTTTCCGGGCCTGCCGGGTCGGCTGCTTCATCGGCTGGGTCGGGAGGGGTCTGGTTCATCGTGGCGCATGACGGAGCGCCAGGCCCGGCGCGCATCAGGGAGGCGGGGGACGTCGGCGGCCCTTTTTTTTGGGTCGCCGTGGCGCGAAACGGGGGGCATCCGTCCGGGGTCGAGGTTTCTCCTCAAAAAATCACGCCACACGCCTGACGGCCTGGGACGTGATCCTGTCGTGGGGGATGTATGCCCGACGGGTTGACGTGGCAAGGCCTTTTTCGGAACCCCTCAGCGGTCGGGGGATGTTGCGCCGCTGCCCTGATGGTACCCTTCGTCCTCGCCCTCCGGGGCCTCGCGGACCTGGGTCACTCGAAAGGGCATCCCCAGTTCGTCCAGATTGACCTGGGCCCTGGCCAGCTTGACGGCATGGGCCTCGTTGTGGGCGCTGACCACGACATAATCGGTTTCACTGACGCGTTCCTTGCGCCGAAACCATGTGGTGAAAACATGAACCTTGGTGGCGAAATACACCCTGTATTTTTTCATGGCGACCTGTAATCGTATCTTTTTTTGCGCGCGCCGAGCCCGACCGGGCCGCAGGAGTCGAGACAAACGAGGAGGAGATGACGGCGAGGCATGTCGGGAGGCAGTATGACAGGCCGCGTGGGAGGAGTCAACGCGCCCTGGCGGCCGCAAGGCCCCCGGAATCGCCCCCGGGCGAGGCGCAGCAAAAACCCCCGGCAAAACAGACCGGGCCGAAATCGCCGCATGCGCGATCCCGGCCCGACATCACTTTCTCATAATCTCACTTTTCAGACGAGTTGCATCCCCACCGTTCGACATGCTTCGCCAAAAGCAACACCGCCAAAACAAAAGGGATTACCAGCAAATATTTGGTCAGGATCATGGGAACGACTCCTTTTTCCCATGGCTAAGCAAAAGCGATGCCGCCCCGGCTGGCCGCCCCCGGTCCGGGCGTCGCCGCAGGCCGCCGCAGGGAGGATGGCCTTGACCGACGCGCCACTTTATTTTACCCAGACATTCCGCCTTTCGCGGGATTTATTTTTTCGACGGCGCGGCATCCACACATCATAGCGGCACGACAACCACGCGGGTCCACGCGAGACGGGACACGCCAGGGAACGATATTATGGAAAACATCCCCCTCTCCATCCAGGGCTACCGGAAACTCGAAAACGAACTGGGCAGGCTCAAGGGCGAACGTCCCGAGGTCATCCAGGCCATCAAGGAGGCCCGCGAGGAAGGAGACCTGAGCGAAAACGCCGGATACGACGCGGCCCGGGAACGCCAGGGCCTGCTCGAGGCGCGCATCAACTACATCGAATCCCGCATGGCCCTGGCCAACGTCATCGACCTGGACACCTTAAGCGGCGACCGGGTCATCTACGGGGCCACGGTGGAGCTCGAGGACATGGATACCGGAGACGTCAAGAAATACACCCTGCTCGGACCCGACGAGGCCGATCCCACCAAGGGCAGCATTTCCATCCTCTCGCCCGTGGGGCAGGCGCTTTTGGGCAAGGAGGAAGGGGACGACATCGTGGTGGACGCCCCGCGCGGCAAGATCAACTATGAGGTCATCGCCGTGACCTTCCTGGGATCGGCGGGGCTTCGCCTCTAACCGCCCCCCGGCCCACGCAGCCCGGTTTCCGTCTTTCCCCGCAAAGGCGCCTTTATGACAAGGGCGCCTTTCGTGTTTTTTCCGGAGCCTCCCCGGCCAGATATTTTCCCAGCACAGCGGCCAACGTGTGCGCGTCCACGGGTTTGGCCAGGTAATCGTCAAAACCCGAGAGCAGAAACCGCTGCCGTTCGCCGGGCATGGCATAGGCCGTCAGGGCCACCAGGGGCAGCCGGGGCAACGCAAGGCGCGCCTCCCGCTCCCGTATGGTCCGGGCCGTCTCCACCCCGTCCATCACCGGCATCTGGATGTCCATGAGCACCAAGCCCACCCGGTCGCCCTCCTCGGCCTCGAGCCACCGCAGGCACTCCTGCCCGTTCTCGGCCTCAAGGACCGAAATCCCCATTTCGCGCAGGAAATCCCGGGCCACGAGGCGGTTCACGTCGTCGTCCTCGACCAGAATGACCCGGGCCCCAGGCATCACGGGCAGGCCCATAGCGTCGCCCGGCCCGAAGTCTTCCGGCCACCGGCTCGCAGGAAGCTCCAGGGGCAGGGCGCAGGACACGGCCACCCCCTGTCCGTCCTCGCTGTCAACCGCAAGGGCGCCGTCCATGAGCCCCACCAGGCGCTTGACGATGGCCAGCCCCAGCCCCGCCCCCTGGTACTGCCGGGTATAGGTTCCCTCCACCTGGCTGAAGGCCTCGAACACGGTGTCGATCTTCTCCTCGGGGATGCCGATGCCCGTATCGGACACCTCGAAAACCAGGGTGACCATGTCCGGCGAAACAGCGGGAACGGCCCAGGCCGAAAGGCGAACCGAGCCCTGGGGGGTGAATTTGATGGCGTTGCCCA
>NZ_JAZHDB010000012.1:0-8277 GCF_036584575.1 Desulfolutivibrio sp. | reverse complement strand
CCTCGACGACAGCCTGATCGAGGCCGCAAGCGACCTGGGCGGCTCCAAAATCAGCATCTGGCGGGAGATCATCCTGCCCCACTGCAAGCCGGGCATCACCTCCGGGGCCATCGTGGTCTTTATGCTGTCCCTCGGCAACTACCTCACCCCCAACCTCATGGGCGGCAAGAACTCCCTGTGGTTCACGGAGCAGATCTACAACCAGTTCATCGCCAGCTTCAACTGGAACCAGGGCGCGGCCTTCGGCTTCCTGCTTCTGCTTTTAAGCTCCCTCATCATCTGGGCAGGCCTGAAGATAAGCCGCCAGAAACTTGGGGAGGTGGCCTCATGATCCGCTCACTCCCCAATTCCAAGGCCTACACCTGGTCCTTTAACGTCTTCGTGATCCTCTATTTCGTTTTTCTTTTCGCGCCGCTCCTGGTCACCTGCGTGCTGGCCTTCAACGACTCCAACTTCCCGTCCCTGCCCTGGAACGGCGGCACCCTGGACTGGTTTTTCTCTCCCGGGCCAAAGCGCGTGGGCATTTTCCACGATGCCCAAAACCTGCGCTCCATCATGGTCAGCTTCGAGACCGCGGTCATCGTCTCCGTCCTGTGCGTCGTGGTCGGGACCTGCACCGCCTTCGCCTTCGAACAGGAAAAATTTCCATTCAAAAATGTCCTCTATTTTCTCATGCTGGCCCCCCTGGTCATCCCCGGCGTCATCCTGGGCATCTCCCAGCTCCTCGGGGCCACCACCGCCGGAATGTTCGTGGAAAAATACCTCGGCGTCGACGTGCCCTTTTTCCGGCCCAGTTTCTGGCTGGTGGTCCTGGGGCAGTTCTCGTTCATCACCACCTTCGTGGCCCTGGTGGTCTCGGCCCGCTTGCGCAAATTCGACCGTTCCCTGGAAGAGGCCGCCCTGAACCTCGGGGCCACCCGCTTCGAGGTCATCCGGCTCATCACTCTGCGCTACCTGCGGCCCTCCATCGTCGGAGCCGGGGCCGTGGCCTTCCTCATGAGCTTTGAGAACTTCAACACCACCCTGTTTTTGGTCGGCTCCCAGCCCACCCTGCCCATCAACCTTTACCTCCAGGTCCGCGACGGCAGCACCCCGGTCATAAACGCCATCTCGTTTCTGCTCATCGTCGGCACCTCCGGCCTGGCCCTGGTCAACCTCTACCTCAATCGCAAGGAATCCTGATCCGTGTTCTTCCACCACATTCCCGACGCAAAGGCCATCGGCGCACACCGGGGGGTACGCTCCCTGGCCCCGGAAAACACCCTCCCGGCCATCGAAAAAGCCCTGCACTGCGGGGCGCATTTTCTGGAAATCGACGTGCGCTTGACCGCTGACGGCCATCTGGTCGTCTTCCACGACGACACCCCGGCCCGCACCACCAACATCGCCGCCTCCCCCCTGGCCGCGCGCGCCACGCATCATGTCGACACCTTCACCCTGACTGAACTGCAAAGCCTCGACGCCGGTTCCTGGTTCGCCGCAACTGATCCCCATGGAACCATCCGTTCCGGTGAAATCCCGCCCGAGGCGGTCGACGCCTTTGCCGGGACCGTCATCCCCACCCTGCGCCAGGTGCTCGATTTCTGCCGCGACCACGCCTTCCCCATAAACGTGGAGATCAAGGATCACGCCGGGCGTACCGGCGATTCCGCCATCACCGCCGCCGTTCTGGAACTCGTTGCCGATACCGAAACCCGGGACCTGGCGCTTCTCTCCTCCTTCAACCATCGCTACCTCACCCAGGCCGCCGTCTTCGATCCGGATATCCCCCGGGCCGCCCTGATCGAAACCGCACACCCCGGAAATATCCTGGATTACCTCATGTTCCTCGATGTGGCCGCCTGCCATCCCGATCACCACATCACCCCCCCCGACCTGGCCCGGGCGCTCCTGGACGACGGCCTGCGCGTCAACCTCTGGACCATCAACGACCCGGATGTCGCCCGTGCCTACCCCCCCGGGGCAGGCATCATCACCGACCTGCCCCAGCGGTTTGTCTCACCCCGGGGCTGACGCCCCGAACCCCGATAGTACGGCAATCGGGGCTGCCGCCCCGAACCCCGCCCGGGGGGACATTGTCCCCCCGGACCCCCCGTTCCCGGGCGTATGGCCGACGGCGTACGCCGTCGGCCATACGCCCGGAAAGGCGGGGTGGGACGGCCGGAAAGGCGGAGTGGGGCGACCTTTGGAGCGGGAGAAGGGCAGGCGCAGACGTGCGGACGTGACGGTTGCGCAAAAAAAGCCGCCCCCCGGAAGGAGGGCGGCGCGGCGTCTGCGGGGAGACGACGGAAGGACTATTGGCCGAGCAGAAGCAGCCCGGACGCAGGGACGTCGCCGGAGTTGAGCTTCCCCGTCTGCTGGCACTGGGAGGTCTGGCATTGGGCCAGACTCACCCCGGCGGCAAGCTGGGCCGGGGTCACGGCCGTGGGGTCCACGGGCTTGCAGTAGTTGAGCTGGGCCGAGGCCACAAAAGTCGGCGTCACGCTGGTGTCGTTTTTCGAGACCGTCTCCGAGGCGCAGGCGTACTTGCCGTTGGCCGCCATGCAGGAAATCTGGGTGGAATAGGTTCCGGCGGTGTTGACCACGCACCGGTTGGTCGCGGCGTTGTAGGACCACTTTTGATGGGCCGTGTCATACGGCTTCTGACCGGCCTGGCCGGGGCAGAGGGTCACCTTCACGGAGGAGCCCCACGTGTTGCATTGCAGCGTTCCCACGCCGTCGTCGAACATCCACGTATACACCTCGTTGCCCGTGGCCTTGAGCGTCTTGACGTAGTTCATGTACGGCACACCCTTGCCCTGGGCCACCTTGGACGTGGCGTACACGCCTTCCGTGCCGTCAGGGCCCACGGCGCACTGCGGCCCGCCGCAGCCCGGGGTGAGGCATTTCTTGGCGTAGGCGTCCCAGCCCGCATAGGGCATAAGTGAGCAGCCGTAGTAGTCGGCCACGTTGGGGGTGGGGCTTGCCGTGTTCGCCGGGGTGGTGGACAGGGCCACGTTGCAGCCGCCGCCCAGTCCCGGCCCGAAAAGCGCCCGCCAGTTGTTAAACGCGATACAGGCCGTGGAATAGCTCGTCCAGCCCGTGTTCTGGTTGGCGAGCCGCAGGTTGATCCCCGAGGCCACGGACGGGCAGTTGTAGTCCGACGAGATGGTTGTCGAATTTTCCGTGGGACAACTGGCCAGGTCCGCGATGAGATCGCGGCCCGGGTAGGTGCAGCCGTAGGTCTGCCAGCCGGTGGGACTGGTGGGGTTGTTGGGATCGAAAATCGAGATGCTCATGGGGATGCTGTAGGCGGTGACCGCGCTGGTGTCGAAATAGTCAGGAGTTTCCAACCTCTCCGTCTTCGTGGGATCGGAGGGATTGTATGTGCAGAGGTTTTGCTGGGCGGTGCCCCAGTATGTGCACCCGGATGTGAATTCGAAAAGCGTATCCATGCCGTTACTGGTCCTGCCCGGGTCCGAACCGATGAGGCAGTTCATGGGCAGGCCGGTGTTGCCGCTGTCGAACTGGGTGCAGCCGAAGACGAATTTCAAATTGCCGCTGGCCGCCCCGGCGTCGGGCAGGCAGAAGTATTCCGTGGCCCCGGAGGCCACGGTGTAGGACTGGGTCACGCCGCTGACCACGCGGGCCAGGACATAGGTGTTCGGGTCGACCAGCCCTTGGACGAACTGCTTGGTGTCGCCCGCCCCGGAGGTGGTGTAGGACTTGCTCAGAAGCCCCCGCGACAGAGGGTCGTCCGGGGTCGTCATGAGAACCTGCGCGGCATCCGCGCAATTGTTGATGACCTGGACGCGCTGGGTATAGTTGAAGGTCTGGTTGGTGTTGGGACCCCACTGGGCGCTGTTATCGGTTGTGAAGGACTGGCATTGTTGCGCAAACGACGCCGCAGGGAAAATGAGGGCCGCAAAAAGAACCGACAGGACGCGCCCAAGGCGCCTTGTTGTGAAAGTCATGTCTTTCTCCAGATCATTCTGAAATGCTTGGAAATAATAAAAATGTCTGAGCGACGCCGTCGCTGGATCCCGGCAGGCCGGGCAGCTTTGTTCCGGCTGCATCACGGCCGTTGGCCATGCGGCCTAAGCGATGTGACGAGGGCGCAACGTGGCCGGATGAAGGCAAGCCATCCCTGACGGGATATGACATACACTTCATTATTACTGACCACATTGTCTGTTGCCTGTCAACGCGATAGGCGTAGCAGACGGAAATGGGCGGGCGCCGGGGGAAAGGCCAGGGCGCAAGGCGGAAGGGCGGATGATGAGGCGGCCCCGGTCGCGCCGCGCCACCCGGCGGCGCGGCGCGACCGGAAGGAAGGCGGCGGGGCCTACTGGTCGTTGCTGATCTGGACCATGAGGAAGCTGTCCGGGTCGGACGTTCTGTCAAACTCCATGAGCACCGTTCCCAGTCGATCCTGCAGGGAGAAGCCGTACGCCGTGACCATATCCTGGATGCTGGCGGCGTAGGCGTTGTAGTTCCACGGCTGTCCCGGTTGCGCCTTCTGGAACAGTACGCCCCTGCCTGCCGGGGTGTCCGCCGGGTCGATGACGGCGCCGTCCGGCATCGTTCCGCCCCACCATTTCGTGCTGGGGAGGTCGCGGATGAGGCTGCCGTTGAAGCCGACGACGCTTCCCGGGAACCCGAAATTGAGCCCGGCCAACAGGTCGCCGACCACCCATCCGAAAAAGTCGTTGGTGATCGAGGCGGTTGTCCCGCGTTGCGGGTTCCCCTGGGGATCGACATAGGACCAGCCGTACCCCGGGTCGCAGCCGTAAATGCCGTTGGTGGCGTTTAAGGCCTCAAAGGTGATGGTGACGGCGCTCCGGTCGCCGACGCCGTGGCCCGCGATCCCGCCGCATTTGGCGTTGGCCGTGCCGGAGCCCTTTTGCGCGGTCATGGTCACATAGCCCTTGGCGTCGAATACGGCGATGTAGTCGTAGCTTTGCGACGTCAGCCGCTCGGGCGGCGAGATGTTTCCGGCTTGGGATCCGGCGAAGCAGCCTGCGATGCGCACGCTGCCGTGGGGAAGGATCTTTTGCAGATAGTCGGACCAGTCGTGGTACAAGGGGTTCGCGTTGTGGGCGTCGTGGTAGGCCATCGGAGGCAGAACCCGGGCGAAATCCGGCGCGGGCGGCAGGGACTGGGCCGAGGGAACGACATTGGCCCCCGGCGGGGTCGCCGCGTTCGCGGCCGCCGTGGCCAGCGTCTTCGTGTTGACGAGGGTCGCCAGAGGGCTGTTTCTGACGTGGGTGGAATTCACGGCCATCAGGATGAACCCCAACGCCAGGCAATCGATGTACGACAGGTTCACATGCACGCCGTAATCGTCGAAGGTCGGCTCAAAGTACTGGTAGCGGATGCGGTAGTTGGGGTCCGACGGATTGGCGGAGGCTGGCTGGTAGCCGTTGCCGAGGTTTTTCAAGGGAGAGCCGATGCTGATGTAGACGCGGCCGGATATGAAATGCTCAATGAACACCGAGGGCATGTTTGCCGGGGCGCCCCTGCCCACGGGAACGGGGCTTACGATGTCGGACAGGCGGTAGGGGGTGTCCAGGGACAGGGGGGCCATCCTTTGCAGGGATTTTTCATAGTAGTGGCCGCGAATCCCCTGTCCTCCACCTCCCAGAAAGTGGACATAGACGTTTTCCAGCCCAAACCCTCCGAGTGGACCGAAGACGAGGGGAGCCCCGCTGTCTGTCGCATCATGTGGTTGTGAGGAATTTTGGTGCGCCATGATGTCATCCTCCGGGTGGCCTGTGCAGCCATGGTGAGAGATTGGAGGGCGCGACCGCGCCCAAAAAGCGCGGCCGGAGAACCCTGGCCTTCCGCCTCCGTCGTCCGTGCCCCGCCGCCTGTTCTGTTGGCGGGCGTTGCTGCCGGGGGTGTTGACGGGAGGGCGTCGGGTCAGGACAGTTATATTTATTAACTGATCAAAGTAGCCATATTTGTCAACAGCATTTTGAGTAAATATCGTATAACATATTTATGCCGCCAGGGTGGAGACCGGCGTCATGGGCAGGCAGAATGGGGGGGCGGGTGGCAGGGAGGGAACCCGGGCACGCCGGACGGATCAGAGTGCGTCTGCGGCGGCCTGGGCCGAGGCGAAGGCCCAGTGCAGGTTCAGGCCGCCCAGGCGGCCGGTGACGTCCAGGGTCTCGCCGATGAAAAAAAGTCCGGGCACGGCCAGGGCCTGCATGGTTTTGGAGGAGACGTGGGTGGTGTCCACGCCGCCGAGGGTCACCTCGGCCTTGGCGTAGCCCTCGGTCCCGGCAGGGGTGAAGGTGAAGGCGTGCAGGGCGTCGAGGAAAGCCAGCAGCCGTTTGCGGGGCAGGGCGGCCACGGGGCCGGACAGGCCCTCGCGCTGGCACAGGGCCGTCGCCAGCCGGGAAGGCAGGACACGGGCCAGGGCGTTTTTGATGTCCTGGCGGGGCGAGTCGCCCGGCAGCCTGGCCAGGTCGCACCCGGGGGCGAGGTCGATGGACAGGGCGTCTCCCGGCCGCCAGTGCAGGGAGGCGTCGAGCACGGCCGGGCCGGAGAGGCCCTTGTGGGTGAAGAGCATGTCGCCGTGGACCTCCCGGGAGGCGGGCGAAACGGAGATGCCCACGGGCAGGGCGGTTCCGGACAGGCCATGGCAGAAGGGGGCGAGCTCGGGCGGGGCCAGAAGCGGCACCAGGCCCGGCCGGGTCGCAACCACGGGGATGTCGAAGCGACGGGCGATGCGGTATCCCAGATCCGATGCGCCCAGGCGCGGCCAGGACAGCCCCCCCGTGGCCACCACCAGGTGGTGGGCGGTATGCGGGCCGGAAGGCGTGGCCACGGTGAACCGTCCGGACGGTGCGCCGTCGTCCTGGCGAACGTCGAGGATCGGGGTCTGGGCAAGGATTTCGGCCCCGGCGGCCCTGGCCTTGTCCACCAGGAACTCCGCAACGGCCTGGGCCCCCTGGCGGCAGAATATCCTGCCGTGGTCCTCTTCGGCGGTGTCCAGGCCTGCGGCCTGGACGATGTCCAGGAGATCGGCCGGGGTGAAGCGGGCCAGGGCGGATTTGACGAAATGGGGGTTTTGTCCCAGGTAGTCGGAAGGCGCGACGTGGGCGTTGGTCAGGTTGCAACGGCCGCCGCCGCTGATGCGGACCTTCTGGGCCGGTTTTTTGGCATGGTCCAGGACAAGGGCGGACAGCCCCTTGGCGGCGCACCGGGCGGCGCACCACAGGCCCGAGGCCCCGGCCCCGAGAATGATCACGTCATGGCGGCTCATGCCCGGTGTTGTGCCGTTTTCGGGAGCGGGACGCAACCGTCAGGACAAAGGAGCGGGATATGCGGTTCACGTTTGCGGGACCGGGTCGCATTGTGTTCGGCCCAGGCGTCGTTTCGGAGTTGCCGGGGATCGTGGCCGGATTCGGGGAGCGGGTCTTGCTGGTGACCGGCGGGCATCCCGGGCGGGTGCAGGCTGTCGTGGACGGCCTTGACGCGGCGGGGCTTTGCGTGACGGCCTACGCCGTGACCGGCGAGCCCACGGTGGCCATGGCCGAGGCCGGAGCCCGGCTGGCCCGGGCCGAAGGATGCCAGGCGGTGGTGTCGGTTGGCGGCGGCAGCGTCATGGATGCGGGCAAGGCCGTGGCGGCGCTGACGGCCAATCCCGGCGATCCCTATGATTTTCTGGAGGTGGTGGGCCGGGGGCTGCCCCTGAGGCATGCGCCCCTGCCGCATGTGGCCGTGCCCACCACGGCCGGGACCGGGGCCGAGGCCACGGCCAACGCCGTGCTGCTGTCGCCGGAGCACCAGGTGAAGGTGAGCCTGCGCTCACCGGGGATGCTGCCCGACGTGGCCCTGGTGGACCCGGAACGGACCTACGGGTTGCCCCCGGAGGTCACGGCGGCCACGGGGCTTGACGCCCTGACCCAGCTTTTGGAGGCCTTCGTGTCGGGACACAAAAATCCCATGACCGACGCCCTGTGTCGCCAGGGGCTTCATTGCGCCGCGCGGTCCCTGGAACGGGCCTTTCAAAACGGCTCGGACGCGGCGGCCCGGGAGGACATGTCCCTGGCGGCGCTTTTAAGCGGCCTGGCCCTGGCCAACGCCAAGCTCGGGGCTGTGCATGGCCTGGCCGCACCCCTTGGCGGGGAATTCCCCGCGCCGCACGGCTTTGTGTGCGCCCGGCTTTTGCCCCTGGTCATGGCGGCCAACGTGCGGGCGCTTGGCGCGCGCGATCCGGATTCAGCGGCGCTTGGGGCCTTTGCCGAGGCCGGGCGCATCCTGACGGGCGGCTCCGCAGGTACGGAC
>NZ_JAZHDB010000011.1:0-33638 GCF_036584575.1 Desulfolutivibrio sp. | reverse complement strand
AGCACCGCCAGCGTCCGGTACACCGTGTCCAGGGAGATGGTCGGCACACGCTCTCTGACCCGCCGCCAGACGGTCTCGGCGCAGGGATGATCGCAGGCCGCCGTCAACTCGCCGTAGATCTCAAGCCGCTGGTGGGTCAGCTTCAGCCCATGGGCTGCAAACAGGCTCCGGGCGTGTTCCGTCGTCGGTTTTTTGATTTCAGGGGTTGTCATGGCCGCTCCTTGTTAAGAACAATTCCTAAATAAAAACTGTTCCTGATCATGTCAACCCTTTTTCCCTTAGAAACGGGGAAAGGTGACACGGCCAAAGGGGGTTCCGGCCCACGACGCGGGCGGGCAGGAAAAGACGGATTCCACCGCAGGAAGCGGTGCGAAAGAGGCGAAGGGGCCGGGGCCGCGCCGGGCGGGCTACTTGAAATCGCGCATGCGCTCCCGGATGCGGTCCATATTCAGGGACACGAAGGCGCTGTATTCATGCAGCGTGTCGTGAATGACCACGCCCTCCTGACGGGCCAGTTCGTAGAGCTTGGTACGGGCCACCCGCTCCCCGAATTCCCACATGCGGCGGGCGGAAAATTCCACCAACCGGTCGGCGGCCTCGCTGGTCATGGTGGGGGCAAGGCCCGTCTGGTTCTCCGCGACAGCCGGTTCCAGGGCGAATTCCGACGGCCCGGCTTGACCGGTCTGCCCAGTCTGGCCGAACATGGGCGGTTTGGCCTCGATCATTCCCAGCCGCCGCTCCAAATCGGCCAGCCGCGTCAGGACGGGCGCAAGATCCGGCTGGTGGTCCCCGCCGAGGCAAAAGCCTTCCCCCGGCCCCTCCTGGCCCATATGCGCCGCGGCAAATTCCAGGGCGCGGGAGATGGCCTCCCGCTGGGAGACGTTATAACGGGCCTGGATGGTGTCCAGGGCCGACGCCGCCCCAGGCGTCAGGGTTACGCCCACGGGCTTGCCGCCCTGGGCCGCCAGTGTTGCCCGCCAGCGCGTCGCCCGGGATTTCTCGACCATGGCCCCTCCCAAAACTGGAAACGATCTAGCAACACCTATAGGCATGTCGCAAAGAAAACGGCAAGATATTTCCCGATTTTTTCCCTGTCCCCCCTCCCGCGCCCCGGACGGGAAACGCCAACCGGCCAAGCCGCTTGTCGGATCGCAGCCGCCGCTTACCGAAAGGGCGTGGCCTTTTTGCCAGCAGCCCGCTAGGATTTTGAAAAATGGCGATTTGTCCCATCGGCCATCCCGGAGTCTGCCATGAGCCCAAACGGAACCCTGGACGCCCTGCTTGTCGAAAAACGGGTCTTCCGGCCGCTGCCGGGACAGGCCATCGAGGCCAATCTCCCCCCCCAGGAACTTGAGGCCGCACGAAAACAGGCCCTGACGGCCCCCCTGGACATCTGGGAGCAGGCCGCCTCGGAACTGGTCTGGTACAGGCCATGGCAGGCGGTCGTCTCCACGTCCGGCGGGGCGGCCTTTCCCCGCTGGTTTCCCGGCGGCCAGACCAACATCGTGGCCAACGCCCTGGATCGCCATGTGGAATCGGCGCACCGCAACACCCTGGCCCTGATCTTCGAATACGCCTCGGGCGAAAACAAGAGATTCACCTATTTCGAACTGCACCGTGAGGTGTGCCGCCTGGCCCGGGCCTTTTTGTCCCTTGGGGCGACACGCGGCGACCGCATCTTCATCCACATGCCCACCCTGCCCGAGACCGTCATCGGCATGTTGGCCGCCGCCCGCATCGGGGCCGTGCATTGCCTGGCGCCCCTGGGGTACTCGGCCAAGGCCCTGCGGCGACGCATCGAGGCCAGCCGGGCCCGGATCATCCTCACGGCCGATATCGGCCTGCAAGGCGACCGGATGACGCCCGTAAAACCCGTGGTGGACGAGGCCCTGGCCGGAACCGGGGAGACCCGGGTGGAGACCGTGGTGGTGGTGCGCCGCTCGGAGCAGGACATACCCATGACCGAGGGCCGCGACCTGTATTATCACGACATCCTGGACAGCGGGCGCGAGGCGACCCCGCCCGAGCCCATGGAGTCCGACGATGAGCTGTTCGTGCTCCACGCAGGTTCCTCCCTCTCCGCCCCCCGGGGCATCGTGCATGGCCACGGCGGCTACATGGTCGGCGTGTACCGTACGGCCACCTGGGTGTTGGACCTAAAACCCACGGACGTCATCTGGTGTACGGCCGAACCGGCCTGGATCACCGGGCATTCCTACGCCATCTACGGGCCGCTTCTGGCCGGGGCGACCACGGTCATGGTCGAGGGCAACCCCCTGGCCGGGCATGGGCGCCGGCTGTTCGAGATCATCGACCGCCACGGGGTGAGTGTTCTCTACACCTCCCCCACCCTCATCCGCATGATGCGCCGCATGGGCGCCGTCCCCGGCCGCGACCACGATGTCGGCGCCCTGCGCCTCTTGGCCACGGCCGGAGAGCCCATCCCGCCCGAGCTGTGGGTGTGGTTCCACAAGACCATGGGCAAGGGCCAATGCCCGCTTCTGGATACCTGGTGGCAGACCGAAACGGGCATGATCCTTCTGTCCCCCCTGCCCGCTTCCCTGCTGGCGCCCGGTTCCGTAGGACGCCCCCTGCCCGGCGTCTCGGCCGATGTGGTGGACGAAGCCGGGAACCCCGTGCCGCCGGGCAAGGGCGGCCATCTGGTGCTCAACGCCCCCTGGCCGGGCATGCTCCTGACCCTGGACGGCGACCCTGACGGCTACCGCAGACAGTATTTCGAGCGAATCCCGGGGGTCTTTTTCACCGGCGACATGGCCCGCCGGGACGAGGACGGTTCGTTTTGGATCCAGGGCCGGGCCGACGACGTGGTGCAGCTTGGCGGGCGCCGCCTCGGCAGCGCCGAGATCGAGGGGGCCCTGGCCTCCCATCCGGCCCTGGCCGAGGCGGCGGTCATCGTCGTGCCCGACGCCATGGGGGCCACGGCGGCCAAGGCCTTCCTGGTCCCGATCCTCGATTGGGATCTGCGCTACGACTCGGAGGAGGATTTGGTCCGCGACGTCAAGGCCCATCTGCGCCGGGAGCTTGGGTCCGTGGCCGAGGTGCGCTTTTTCGCCGTCAGGAGTTGCCTGCCCAAGACCCCAAGCGGCAAGATTTCACGCAAGGCCCTGCGCGAGGAGCAGTGATCCGGACGGGGACCAAAGACCCAGGCCCGTCGCGGAAAGGCGCCGCCGCAAACGGGGTTTTGTCAGGATGAATGCCACCGCCAGTTGCGCCCGGCCCGATACAGATCGTGCATGGTCGTCAGCCTGCCGCCCTGGATTTTGCGAATGAGATACAGGAAAAGGTAGGCCGTCTGCATGGCGTCGGCCAGGGCGTTGTGGGCCGGGAACCGGGGCAATCCCCATTCCTTTGACAGGTCGGACAGGGCGTAGGAGACGTTTAAGGCGTAGCGGTCGTAGTAGTTTTCCCAGTGCTCGGCGCGGTAGATCTGGGCCATGCGCAGGGTGTCCAGACAGGGATTTTCCACCTTGAGCCCGTACACGTCGGCCATGGCCCGGTTGAGAAAGGCCATATCCAGCCCCACATGGTGTCCGACCAGAAGCGACGACCCCACGAACTCCAGAAAATCCGGCAGCACATGGCGCAGCCGGGGCCGGTCCTGGACCTGTTGCGGGGTGATGCGGTGAATCAGCGTGCTCTGCTTGGGCAGATCCTTGCGCGGCCGCACCAGCGCGGAAAAGGACTCGCTCGGCACGATGCACAGCCCCCGCACCCGCACCGCGCCGATGGACACGATCTCTTCATGGCGCGGATCAAGGCCGGTCAATTCCGTGTCCACCACCGTGAAATCGCAGTCTTTGAGGGCCACGCCCGTGTCGAAGGTCCGAAACCGTTCCTGGTTCTCCACCAAAAGGGGATGGGGCGGGCCGGGGGCCGGACGCGACCGCCAAGGGGTCATACGGCCCAGAAGCCGTGTGAAAAAAGTCTGCCCCGCCCAGGCCTGGCCCGTCCCCATGAGGCTTCCGCTCATGTCCCCTCCCGGTTCAGGCCGCTTCTTTCCGCAAGGAGCGCCTGGGCCTGCGCAACGGCGGCGAACACATCTTTGAGCATGCGCACGACCAGGGGATCGAGGTCCGCCGCCACGACCTGATCGTCCATCTCTTTTGGCTGGCGGCCGACCCGGGCCTGGCCAAGACGATGCGCCAGCCGCAGATGCATGAGAAAATCCACGGCCGTGGCGATGCGGCCGCAGGCCTCGGGGTCCAGGCGTCCGGAATCGCGCAGGGCCGCCAGCCTGGACAGGGTGTGGACCCCGGGCAGGCCATGGGCCAGGCAGAACAGGGCGACGAAACCGGCCAGGGGGGCCAGCCCCAGGGCCTTCACGTCGAAATGCCGCTCTCCCTTGCCCGAGGCGTCCACCACCTGTCCGGCATAGATGGCCAGGGGCGGATGTTCCGGAAAAAGCGTCCGGGAAAACCGGGCCAGAACGTGCGCATCCCGCCCGGCCCGCTCCCGAATCAGCCGACACAGCCGTTTTCCCAGGTCGAGGAACCCAAAGACCGGCCGCGCCTCGCACAGGGCAAAAGCCAGGGCGGCGCTCTCCGGGCGGTCGTCTGCGGCATGGCCGGAAAAAAAGGCCGCCCATTCCGCGAACGCCAGGCTGCGCGACCCGGAAAATCCTCCACGGGTTTCGGGGTCATGGCAGATGGTCCGCACGTGGGCCAGGGCCATCCGGGCAAATCCCGCGAAATAATCCCGGCAGCGCACGGCCTCCTCCCCGGGCGGATCCTGGTAGACCACCACCCCGTCCGGAGGCTCCCCCGGAACCTGCTCCATGCGGCCCGCATCGCCCAGCGCCAGCCAGCAAAACGGGGCCGGGGGAGGCCCGAGCTCCCCCTGGATCAGGGTCAGCACGCGTTCCAAAACGGCGTCCCAGACCATGGTCAGCATCCGTCCCACATGGGCGGCCCCGGCCCCGTCTTCGAGCAGAGCCCGGGCCGTGCGGGGAATGCGTTCGCACAGCCCGGCCAGGGAGGACACGTCCCGGGAGGCCTCGATGTCCGCAAAAAGGGAAAAGGGCGAACGCCCCTGCAAGGCCAGGATGTCGTGGGAGGTGACCATGCCGATCACGGCCCCGTCGCGTTCCACGGCCAGATGGTGGACGCGGCGCTGCATCATGACCGTCAGCGCCCCGAAACAGGCCTCCCGGTGGTCCACCACGCACACCGGGGAGCTCATGATCTCGCGCACGGGACGGGTCATGTCCCCGCCCCGGGCCAAAACCTTGTAGCGAAAATCCCGGTCGGTCACGATGCCCGCAACCCGTCCGCCCTCGTCCCGCAACAGGATCGAGCCCACCCCGAAATCGGCCATCCGGGCGGCGGCGGCCACGATGCTGGCCTCGCCCGGGATGTCCACCACCGGGGCGTGGGCCACCTCCCCCACGGTCAGGGCGAAGATCGGCCGAAACCCCGCCCCGCCGCCGCCCCTGTCCCGGCGAAGCAAGGTCAGGGCCCGCTCCAGATAGTCCTTTGGGAACCGGTCGCAAAAATAGGCCGCAAGTGCGGGAGACTCCCTGGCCGCCTGCAAAAAAATCTCTCCCTCCAGGCGGAAATAAAAGGTGTCCGCCAGGGCCGTGGCGTCGCAGGACGCCGACTCCCCGCGTAAAAGCTCGGCGGCCCCCACGGCCTGCCCCGAGCCGAGATAGTCCACCCCGCACGGCGCACAAGCGCCTCCCGGACGGGAGACGCACACCCCCCCGGATTGGATGAGCAGCAAATCCTCCACTCGCTGGCCAATGGAATAGAGTCGCGTCCCCACGGGGCAGAAATCCACCCGGGCGGCGTCCGCCAGTTGCAAAAGCACCTCCGGCGGCAGATCGGAAAACGGCGATGTGGCCGTAAAAAACACGGACGGCAGACAGGCCCTTTCCAGAACGAAGGTCTTGTCCATCATGACGGCGTGGCCTCCAGGGCGGGCTGCGGCATACGCCCGCACATCCCCCATAGCCCGCCCGCGCCGCCAGCGCATGCCCTTTTCGGCAAGCGGCGGGGGGAATCCGTCCAATGGCCGCCGCTCCCTGTCGGCGGATCGGGCCGTGGGCGCGGCGACGCCGCCAGGGGCAGCGCCGACCCGGACCGGGACGGAAAAAGCCCCCGACCGCAGAGCGCCTCCCCGCCAACGGCGGTTTTTCGTCGTCAAACGGCGCCGCGCCCCCCCGGACCACGACACCCCGCGTACATGGCGAAAAACACGCCGCTCACCAAAAAAGCCTGCGGCCTGCGCCGTCGTCTTGGTAGGGTGGCCTTCGCCCTACGAAAACGTCCCGGCAAAGCAGGCGCCGCCGGGACATGTCTGATGGCGCACGGCAGGCGCGAGACGGCCGACATCCGGCCAGCCCCCATGCCCCCGGCGGTATCCCACCGGGGCGGATCGAACCCCACACCACGAGAGGAGCCCCCCATGTCCGCCGAATCCGTCAGGCACATCGACGAGGTCGCATTCCGAAAACTGGTCCGCGCCAAGTGGACCGTTTCCCTGGTTCTGACCGCACTCATCCTGGCCATCTATTTTGGATTCATCCTGGTGTTGGCGTTCGCCAAAGACGTGCTCACGGCCAAGATCGGAACCCACATGACCCTGGGGCTGCCCGTGGGCCTGGGGGTGATCCTGTCGGCCTGCGTGTTGACGGGCGTCTACGTGTTCTGGGCCAACCGGACCTACGACGCCTCGGTACGCGACATCATCCGCTCCATGAGAAGGAAATAAGCCCATGCCCGACTTCACTTCGACGCTTGGCAAGCCCAATGCCGTATCCATCGCGTTTTTTTTCCTCTTCGTGGCCGCCACATTGGTCATCACCTATTTCGCGGCCAAAAAAAGCAAATCCGCCTCCCAGTTCTACGCCGCCGGGCGCAGCGTCACCGGGCTGCAAAACGGCCTGGCCCTGGCCGGGGACTACATGAGCGCGGCCTCGTTTCTGGGCATCGCGGGGCTGGTGTCGCTGAAAGGCTACGACGGGCTCATCTACTCCATAGGCTTTCTGGTGGGCTGGCCCATCGTCATGTTTCTGGTCGCCGAGCCGCTGCGCAACCTCGGCAAGTACACCTTCGCCGACGTGGTGGCCTACCGGCTGTCGCAAAAGCCCATCCGGGTGGCGGCCTCGTGCGGGTCGCTGATGACCGTGGCCTTCTACCTCATCGCCCAGATGGTGGGCTCGGGGTCGCTGGTGCAGCTCATGTTCGGGCTGCCTTACGAGGCGGCGGTGGTGGTGGTGGGCGCGATCATGATCGCCTACGTGCTCTTCGGCGGCATGCTGGCCACAACCTGGGTGCAGATCATTAAAGCCGTGCTGCTCCTGGGCGGGGCTTCGGTGATCGTGTTCCTGGTCCTTTCCAAATACGGGTTCGATCCCTCGAACCTGTTTGCGGCCGCCGCCGACAAATACGGCGACAAGGTGCTTTCGCCCGGCGGACTGGTGGCCAACCCCTGGGACGCCCTGTCGCTGGGCATCGCGCTCATGTTCGGCACGGCCGGGCTGCCCCACATCCTCATGCGCTTCTACACCGTGCCCGACGCCAAGGCCGCGCGCAAATCCGTGTTTTACGCCACGGGATTTATCTCGTATTTTTACATCCTGACCTTTATCATCGGCTTCGGGGCCATGGTCGTCGTGGGCCAGGACGTGGTGACCAGCTTCGACAAGGGCGGCAACATGGCCGCGCTGCTTTTGGCCGAGGTCACGGGGGGCACCATGTTTCTGGGATTTATCGCCGCCGTGGCGTTCGCCACCATCCTGGCCGTGGTGGCCGGGCTGACTCTGGCCGGGGCCTCCACCTTCTCCCATGACCTCTATGTCAACGTCTTCAAATCCGGGAAGGCCACGGAGGAGGACGAGGTGAAGATGGCCAAGCGGGGCACGATTTTCCTGGGAATCCTGGCCGTGGTCCTGGGCATCGCCTTCAAGGGGCAAAACGTGGCCTTCATGGTCGGGCTGGCCTTCGCCATCGCCGCCAGCGCCAACTTCCCGGCCCTGCTTCTGTCCATCCTGTGGCGGCGCTTCAGCACCTTTGGCGCGACCGCAAGCATCTATACCGGGTCCGTCCTGGCCGTGGGCCTGATCATCATCAGCCCCACGGTGTGGGTGGATGTCCTGGGCAACGCGCAAGCCATCTTCCCCTGGAAGAACCCGGCGCTCATCTCGCTCCCGGCGGCCTTTTTCGCCGGATGGCTGGGCTCCGTCCTTCGGCCCGAGGCCGATGCCGAGGAAAAGTACGAACTGCAAAAAATCCGAAACTATCTGGGCATGGGAGCTGAATGAGGACAGATGGGCCGCTTTTCCCCGATGATCCGGCCGACGAACTGCGCCGGGCCGAACGGCTTCTGGCCACGCGGGGACACCATCCGGCGCTTCTGCCGGAGGCCATCGCCAGGGCGGAGAGCGTCTCCGCCCTGGCCCTGCTTTTTGCCGATCTGCGTAACATGGCCCTGTGCGGCGTGGATGCGGGCATCGCCTCCCGAACCCTGGGCCTGCTCATCAGCGAGGTGAGCGACCATCTCCTGGCCCGGGCGGCCCGGATCGTCGAAGGCGGCATGGACGGGCCGCTGGGGGACTTCTGCCTGGTGGCGCTCGGCAGCGAGGGCCGCCGGGAACAGTTTTTCGCCACGGACCAGGACAACGGCCTGATCCTGGCCGAAAGCGACGCCCCGGACGGCAGCGGGGAGGGCTCCGTGGCCGCCTTCAGCCAGGAGTTCATCGCGGCGCTCACGGCCATCGGCTTTCCGCCATGCGAGAACCGGGTAATGATCGACAATCCCGACTGGCGAAAGCCCCTGGAGCAATGGAAGGAAACCGTGGACGATGTGGTGCGGGAGCCGGACGGCCCGGGCATCCTGGTGTTGTCGCTTCTGGCCGACGCCCGGCCCGTAACCGGAAATGCGGCCCTGTGCCACGGGCTGGCGGCCCATCTGCGCAAACGGGTGGCGGACTCGCCCGTGACCCTTGGCTACATGGCCCGGGAGGCCCTGCGCTTTCCGCCGCCCCTGGGCTTTTTCAATACGCTTGCGGTGGAGCGATCCGGCCCGGACAAGGGCGGGCTGGACATCAAAAAGAGAGGGATTTTCGCCCTGGTCCAGGGACTGCGCACCATGGCCCTGGAGCAACGCCTCCTGGCGACAGGCACGCCCGAGCGGCTGGCGGCATTGGCCGAACAGGGGATTTTTTCACAACCCCTGGCCCGGCGGCTGCACGAGGCCTACGACGTTTTGCAGACCTTGCGCATCCGCTTCCAGGCCAAGGCCATCCGCCGAGGGGAAACGCCGCGCAACACGATTTTTCCGGACAATCTGGACGACCTCGAACGCGACCGCCTCAAGGACAGCCTGCACGCCGTGGTCGAACTCCAGGAACTGGTATACGCCCGCTACGGGCTGCATCTGTTTCCGTAAGTCGTCCGGGCGGGGCCTGCCCGCCCGGTCATCCGTCCGCCAACCTCCCCGCCGGGCGATCTTCCGCCTGCGCCTGAGCCTGCCGCGGCCCGTCCGCCGCATCCGTCAGGCAGAGCACCGAAAAGGGATCAGCTGAAGCGCCCGGGCAATTTCGGACGCCGATCCTTGGCGGCCGGAAGCTCCCGGCTGCCCCCCCCTCCTTGCATGTCGTCGATAAGGCGGCGCAAAATCCCCGTCTGTTCGGTCAACCCGGTCAGGGCTTCGGCGGATTGGTGCAAGGCGTCGGCCGTCTGGGCGGAAATACGGTTGATGTCCATGACGCTGCGGTTGATTTCCTCCGTCGTCGCGGACTGCTCCTCCGAGGCCGTGGCGATGGAGCGCACCTGGTCCGTGGTCTGGACCACGAGGTCCACGATGGCCTCCAGGGCGCGGCCGGACTGCCCGGCAAGTCCCGTGGCGTCGTCAATGCGCCGCACCGTCTGATCCACGTTGTCGATATTTTTGCTCGTGCCCTGCTGGATGCCGATGATGGCGTCGCCGACCTCCTTGGTGGCGGCCATGGTCTTTTCCGCGAGCTTTCTGACCTCGTCGGCCACCACGGCGAAACCGCGTCCGGCATCCCCGGCCCTGGCCGCCTCGATGGCGGCATTGAGCGCCAACAGATTGGTCTGGTCGGCAATGTCGGAAATCACGTTCATGATCTGGCCGATGCCCTGGGCCTGCTGTCCCAACCGGGTCATGTCGTCCTTGAGTTGCAGGGCGTTCGTTTGGACGTCGCCGATGCTGCGGATGACCTGGGCCACCATGTTCGACCCCTCGTCGGCCTTTTGCCGGGCGTCGGTGGCGGTGTTGGCGGCCTGGGCCGCGTTTTGGGCCACCTCGATGACCGTGGCGTTCATCTCCTCCATGGCCGTGGCGGTCTCGGCCACCCGGTTCGACTGCTCCTGGGAACCCTGGCTGGATTGCTCGATCTGGCCGGAAATGGACTGGGACGCGGCGGTGACGGCGTCGACGACGCCCTCCAGTTGCTCGGCCGCCTGAAGCATCCCCTCCTCCCTGGCCTTTTCCGCCCGTTCCCGGGCCGTTTCCGCCTCCGCCATGGCCAGAGCGGCCTTTTCAGACTCGGCAGCGGCCACCCGGCCCTTTTCCTCGGCCTCGCCGATCTTGGTCTTGAGGTTGCCCACCATTTTGGCCATGGCCCGTTGCAGGCGGCCGATTTCGTCGCTGCGGTCGACGTCCAGGGGGGCGTCCAGGTCGCCATCGGCAATGCGCGTGGACGCGCCGACCAGGGAGCCGATGGGCCGAAGCACGCTGATGGACAGGATGACCAAAATGCCCACGGCCAAAATCACGGCCTGGCCTGCCGACATGTAAAGGATGAGCCACCCCAGGCTGCGGGCGTCGGCAAAGGCCGCGTCCTTGTTGACGACCATGCCGATGATCCAGCCGGTGGCCTTGGATTTATCAAAAAGGATCAGCTTTTCGACCCCAAGCGACACGACATCGAGGCTGCCGCTTTGCTGGGAGGCGATTTTTCCGCCGTAGTCCGTCTCCTTGATGATGTTGAACTTGCCGATCAGCTTGCTGTCCGGGTGGGCGAGAACCAGGCCGTCAGGGGCCAGGACAAAGGCATACCCCGCTGGCGTGTCCAACGGCTTGACGAAGTTGTCCGTGAAGACGCCGATCTTGACGCCCGCCGAAATGATGCCGACGATCTTGCCGCCCTCGCGCACCGGCGCGGAGATGACGAAGACGGCTTCCCCGCTGTCCACGCTGAAAAGCGGGTTGGAAATGAAAATCTGCCCCGCAATGGCTTTTTGGAAATACTCCCGCTTTTCCAGATTGACGCCGATGAGTTTGACATTGGTGCTGCTGACGACGACGCCCTGCGGGTTGACGAACAAAATGCTGTCGAACGTGGGATGCCGGGCGGCGCTGTCCTTGAGAAGCGCCACGGCGCGTTCCACGGCCCCGGGGTCGTCCGCGCCAGCGGTCAGGGCCTTGGCGAGTTCCTCCGTCTTGGAAAGGGTGATGATCTCGTTTTGCGCCCCCTCCACCCAGAGTCCGACGGCGGAAAGCAGGGAGCCTGCCGTACTCTTGGCTTTTTCAACCGCCAGCGCTGATAATGACTTGGTGCTGCGCTGGTAGGTCAGCCACGTGGAGATGGACATGCCGAGTATGATCAGGGCCAGCGTGGGAAGGATGAATTTCATCTTGAGGGTCATGGCGTATCCCTACAGGAAAGGAGTTGGTGCAAGAACGACGAACATCCTCCACGTTGCACAAAAACTGTATCACACATATCAAGACAACAGCCTATGATGCAAGAAAAACATGCCACGCATATTTCATCATCGGACAACACGAAATCCTCTTCCGCATGAGAATATCCCCGGTTCCGCCATGACGGTCGTTATGCACGGAGGAAGCCTCGCCAAGATCGACGATGTTGATTTTCAAATTCAGACCTGAGGGGAAATGCAATTCAAGATGGTGAGACAAGAGGGAAGGACACCTCGAAAGCGTCCGCCATCGTCTTCAAAAAAGCTGACGCGGCGGCGACAGCCCGATAAACCCGCCGTACCGATGCCGCAGCCAGCCAGGGGATATTTCAGGACGTCACAGGCGCCGAAAACACGGCCGACACGCCAAGGGGCAAGGCCCGCGTCCCTGCCCCCAAGGACCGTCAGCCGCCGGAAAGCGCCTGCGCCACCCACAGCTTTGGCCCGAACTCACGAATTTCGCGTCGGCGGTTGTCGAGAGAAACCCGGCGCTCGCCCCTTTTCCCCGCAAACAATCCGCCGCTTGCGTCCGGAGCAAAACGCTAGGGCTTGCGCATCCGCGCCGCTTCCGCCAGCCCGGCGGCGATGTCCCTGGCCAGGGCCGCCGCCAAACGGCTTTGGGCATCAACCAGGGCGGCGTAATCCGGCCCCTGGGCCGTGTCCGTCAACTGCGAGGAACGCCACAAGACCACCTCGCCCCCGGCGTCCAGCACCGCCCAATCGGCCTTGAGCACGGCTTGGCCGCCAGGGACGCCGTCGTAGCGCCGCACCTGGATGGTCACCTGCCGCTCGGGATGCATTCCCACGGGCCAGGGGGAGGAGACCATGGGCCCGGCGCAGACCATGCCCGACAGATTCTCCATGAGGATGCGCTCGAAATTGTTGCGCACAGGCTCGATCCACTGATCGAACTCGGCCAGATGCATGACCGTGCCCGCCCCGGCGGTGACGATCTGGGTCCGGTCCAGGTAGGCCGGAAACTCCACCGGGCCGATTCCCAGGGACGGGCAGGCCCCGGCATCGGCAGAGGCTCCCCCCGCCTCCTCGACGGCGGCCGGGATGGCGGTCAGGGAATAGAATCGGGTGGGGGCGCTCTTGCCGCATCCGGCCACAAGAAAAACCGCCGCCAGGATCGCCCCCAGGAGGGCCAGCCGCGCCAAGGCGGCCGGGCCGCCGTACTGTGTCTGCCTTTGGGACATGGCCTATCTCCTCGGTCCTTTTCCCTGGATGAGCGCCTCGGGATGGCGCTCCAGATAATCGGCCAACGCCCGCAGAGACCGGGCGGCGGTGGCTATCTCGCGCAAGGCGGTGTTCAGGTCGGTCACGGTGGGGGAGTCGGACCTGGTGAGGCGTTGGATGGACGCCAGGGCCGCCGAACCTTCCTTGAGCGTGGCGTCGAGCATGGTCAGGGTCTTGCCGGCCGCCGTGGACAGCCCGGCCGTGCGCTGGTTCATGTCCTTGGCCAGTTCGGTATAGCTTTGGATGGCGATGTCCAGGTTTTCGGCCAGGGGTTCGACCTTGCCCTGGAGTTCGTGCAGGAAATCGTTGCCCGCATCCAGGGTCTTGTCCAGCTTGACGGGCAGGGCCTGAATCTCCGGGGAATTGACAAGGCTGTCGATGCCGGTCACTGCGGCCGTGAGGCGGTCCACCAGGGTCTCCAGGGGCAGTTTGGTCAGGGTCTGGGTCAGCTTCTCGAAGGCCGAGGGCACGGTGGGAATCTCGGGAAGCGTGCTGTCGCCAACCAACTGCACCTTGGTGTCGGGCATGATGTCCAGGGCCACGGCCAGTTGCCCGGTGACGAAACTCTGGGTGACCAGTTGGGCCCGCAATCCCCGCTCCACCAGCTTGTTTAAAAGCTCATGGGCATTTTCCTGGCTGGCCTGGAGCAGACTCTCGTCTTTGGGCCTCTTGGACGTCTTGTTCACGGTCATGCGCACCTTGCCGCCTTCGATCTCCACCACCACCGGAATGTAGAAATGCAGATCGCCCGCATCGGCGTCGATGCTGATCTCGGTGACCTGGCCGATGGGCACGCCGCGAAACAGCACGGGAGCCCCCACCTGCAGGCCGTTGACCGAATTCTCGAAGAACATGATGAATTCGTACTTGGGGGTGAAAAACATGCCCGATCCGAACACGATGACCGCACCCACGCCAAGGGCCACGGCCCCCAGGACAAAGGCCCCGATCATGCTTTTTTTGACTTTGCTGGCCACGACCATGTTCTCCGTTCGTTGCGCCGGGGCGGCTACTTTTCGCCCCTGGTCAGGAAATGCCGCAGATTGGCGTCGGTGGTGTTTTGCAAAAGTTCCTTGGGATCCCCGCTTGCGGTCATGGTCCGGGTCTCCACGTCAAGGAACACGCAATTGTCGCCAATGGCGAAAATGCTGGCCAGTTCATGCGTGACCACCACGATGGTGGCATGCAGGCTGTCCCGGATCTCAAGGATCAGTTCGTCGAGCAGATGGGCGCTTATGGGATCGAGCCCGGCCGAGGGCTCGTCGAAAAAAAGGATGTCCGGGTCAAGGGCCAGGGCCCGGGCCAGTCCGGCCCGCTTGACCATGCCGCCGCTGATCTCCGAGGGATAGAAGTCCTCGAAGCCCGCCAGTCCCACCAGGGCGAGCTTGAGCGAGGCCAGCTCCCGGATCTCCTTGGGGTGCAGCGTGGTGTACTGCTGCAAGGGCATGGAGATGTTCTCGGCCAGGGTCATGGAGCTGAATAGCGCCCCGCGCTGGTAGAGGATGCCCGTTTTGCGCAGGATGGCGTCGCGGCTGTCCTCGTCGACCTCCCACAGGCTGCCCTCCTGGTAGAGCACCTGCCCCTTCGCTGGCGCCTTAAGCCCCACCAAGACCCGCAAAAGCGTGCTCTTGCCGCAGCCGCTGCCGCCCATGACGATGAAGATGTCCCCGCGCCGGATGGTGAAATCCAGATCGCGCATGATGACGAAATCGCCATAGGACATGTCCAGGTTTTTCACCGTGATGCGCGGTGGGGCGAGCTCCATGACCTTGGACCTTTCCTGGCCGCCCTAGACGCCCAGGATGTTGCACACCACGGTGATGATGGCCGTGGCGATGATGATGGCCAGGATGCTGGTGACCACGGCCGAGGTGGCGGCCTGGCCCACGGCCAGGGCGCTGCGGCCGCAACGCATGCCCCGGTAGCACCCGGCCAGGGCCACCAATACCCCGAAAACCGTGCTGTGCACCAGCCCGATCCAAAAGTTGGCCAGGGGCACGGACTGCCAGGTGTTGGAGAAATACTGCACGGGATTGATGCCCAGCATCAGCGACCCCACGATGAACCCGCCCAAAACGCCCATGAGGTCGGCGTAGATGCACAAAAGCGGCATCATGAGCACCAGGGCGATCAGGCGCGGCAGGACCAGAAATTCCGTGGGCGAAAACCCGAAGGTGCGCAGGGCGTCGATCTCCTCGTTGACCTGCATGGTGCCAAGCTCGGCGGCGTAGGCCGCGCCCGTGCGCCCGGCCATGATGATGCCGGTCATGATTGCGCCCATGACCCGGACCATGGCGATGCCCACGATGGTGGAGACGTAGATCTGGGCCCCGAACTGCTGCAGTTGGATGGCCCCCACAAAGGCCAGGATCAACCCCACCAGGAGGCTGATGAGCGACACGATGGGCAGGGCGTCGATCCCGGCCTGCTTGATGTGCAGCATCAACTGGGAACGCTGGAACACGGCCCGGCCGCGCACGAAACTGCCGCAGGCCATGGTCACTTCCCCTAAAAATTCCAAAAGATTGCTCACCGCCTGGCCGGTTCCCAGGACCGCGCCGCCCACCTGGCCCAGAAAGGATTCGGACACGTCGGCCTTGGCCGCGCCCTTGCGCTCCGGCACCTTGACCGCCAGCTCCATCAGGCTGCCCGCCCCCTCCGGAAGCCCCGAGGTGTCCACGGCAACCCCGGCCGCCTCGGCCAGGCGCATGATCCGCAGACAAAAGGCCAGAAGCCTGCTGTCCCAGCCTGTCACCCCGGCGGATTCGAAGGTCAGGGCGGAGGGCTTCCCGGCGTCCTGCAAGGCCGTGGCCACCGCCTTGACATCCGGGATCGCCGCCCCCATGCGCCAGTCCCCGGCCAGGGCTACGCGCACGCCCCCGTCGTCACGGGTCACCGCGCAGGTGGCCTGGGGTGTCGTCTGGGATATCTGTTTTTTGGTCATGGCTGTGGCTCACGCGGGTTGGCAAGGCCGCGAAAACCCTTCAATGAGAAGTTTTTTTTGTCAAGAAGAACCCCGCAGCTCGGCGCTCCCGACGGGAACCGTGCGGTTTCTCCCCGCGCACGCAGCCTTATTTTCATCTCTTCATCACGAAAGCGCCATCATGATTACCGTATGTTACGCGCGTGACGGGCGGGCTGCGACCATGTTGCAGTTCGAAGCCCCATGCCTCACCCCCGGCCGAAGGCCGTGCATCTGGGACGAAAGATGGTCATTTCGTCTCGACGGCATGGGGAAAATGGGTCACTGTCTCCCCAACCGTCTGCAAGACAGTCGCTGGACGCCACATCCGACGGTTTTGCCGCCCCATCTCTCGCATCCCTAGGAGGAAACCGCATGAGCCAGGACGATATAGACCGCCTCATGGCCTATCTTCGCGAGCATCCCGTGGAAATGCAACGGGTCCATACCATGCTGACCCGGGAACTCGTGGCCTTTGCGGCCATGAAGGGCTTTGAGATCACCGAGGAGGAGCTCCAGGCCAGGCAGGCCTTGGTGCATCTGATCAACGGCACCTAGTGTGGCGTTCACAAAAACACATGTCTGTTTCTTGTGAATAAAAACCATAAATCCAAAGTGTTGCCGCTCGCCAAACCGTAACGGAAATTCCCGAACGCAACACGAGCCAAACCGCCCAGGCAAGGTTTCCGCCGACACGCTTCGAACCAGCAGCCCGCCGCGGCTGGCCGGGAAGACCGCTTCCTCCCGCCACGCGACGCCCAAGGAGCCTCATGTCGCTGCCCTTTTTCACCGAGATCGACGGCTACACCCTGTTTCTGCTTGTGTCCTCCCTGGGGATCGCCCTGTCGTTCGAGTTCGTCAACGGCTTCCACGACACGGCCAACGCCGTGGCCACGGTCATCTACACCAAGTCCCTGCGGGCGCGCACGGCCGTGGCCCTCTCGGGCATCTGCAACTTTCTGGGCGTACACCTCGGCGGCATCGCCGTGGCCTATTCCATCGTGCACCTGTTGCCGGTGGACCTGCTGGTGGCCGTGAATACCGACCTGGGCCTGTCCATGGTTTTCGCCCTGCTGGTGTCGGCCATCCTGTGGAACTTCGGCACCTGGTATCTGGGGCTTCCGGCCTCAAGCTCCCATACCCTCATCGGCTCCATCCTGGGGGTGGGGCTGGCCAACGCCTTTCGCGAGGGCCTGCCCCTGGAGGCCGGAGTCAACTGGAGCAAGGCCGCCGAAGTGGGGCTGTCGCTGTTTCTTTCGCCGGTCATCGGCTTCGTGTGTGCGGGGGCCCTGCTTCTCCTCATGTCGAAGTTCATCCACTCCTCGATCCTCAACGAGGCCCCCAAGGGCGACAAGCCGCCCCCCATGGGCCTTCGCGCGGCCCTCATCGCCTCCGGGCTCGGGGTCAGCCTGGCCCACGGCTCAAACGACGGCCAAAAGGGCGTAGGGCTGATCATGCTCATCCTTATCGGCATCCTGCCCGGGGCCTATGCGCTCAACCTCGACACCGACGCGCAGGAAATCGGCCAGGTGAAATACGCCGCCGGGCAGCTCACGGACTATTTCAACGCCCATCGCCAGGAGATCACTCAAGGATTGGCCGATGGCAACCTGTTTCACCGCAAAAACCAGACGTCGTCATCCGTGGACTGCGACATCACCCAGGCCGTGGACGCGGCCCAAACCCTGCAACTGCGTCTGGCCGGGATCGCCACCCTGTCCGAGCTGCCCGAAGAGGCCCGCTGGGAGACCCGCACCGACATCCTGTGTCTGGACGACGCCGCCGAGGACATGCAGCTTTTGCCCGGCACGCCCCAGGCCGACATCGAACGCCTGGAAGACTGGCGCACGACCCTGCGCGGCCCCACGGAATACGCCCCGGACTGGGTGCTTCTGGCCGTGTCCCTGGCCCTGGGCGTCGGCACCATGGTGGGCTGGAAGCGCATTGTGGTGACCATCGGGGAGCGCATCGGCAAGACCCGGCTGACCTACGGCCAGGGCTGCGCGGCCCAGGTGGTGGCCATGAGCACCATCGGGCTGGCGGATTTCGCGGGACTGCCCGTGTCCACCACCCACGTCCTGTCCTCGGGCGTGGCCGGAACCATGGCCGCCGGGAAATCCGGGCTCCAGATGCGCACCCTGCGTTCCATCGCCATGGCCTGGGTGCTGACCCTGCCGGCGGCCATGGTCCTTGGGGCCGGACTGTTCTTTCTCTTCGCGGCCATGGGATAGCGGACGGGGCGTGTCCGGTCATTGCCTCGCCGCGCCGACTTCTTCCTGCGCCTGGGTGGCGCCCCAGTCCGAACAGCCAGCGGACCACCAGTGACGTTTCCTTTCGGCCATGGCCGAAAGCCCCCTTTCCGTCCGGCCCGGTTCTGAGATAGACTGCGCCCCAATGCATCCGACAACCGGCCCGCACCCTGGCCACAGGCCCCGCGACATCCCATGCGGCTGACCGCCCGAAAGGCCCAGCCATGGGTCTGCATGCTGCTCATCGGCCTTCTGCTCGTGCATCCCTTCGTGTCCGCGCGCATCGGGGCCTTTCTTTTTGTCATGGCCTCCCTGGGCGCGCTTTCCCTGTCCATCACCCACCGGGACCGCAAGCTGCGCATCTATTTCTACATCGCCAGCGCCCTGCTCCTGTGGTCCGTCTTCTGGAACGTGCATGAGGCAACGCACCGGATATTCGTCTATCTCCTGTGTACATCAACCTATTTTCTTTTCATCATCATTGTCATAAACGATTTGATGCGGTCAAAAGAAGTCACAAAAAACGAAATCTTCGCCCTCATCAACTGCTATCTCATCGCAGGAACCGTTTTTTCCTTCATTTATGAACTTTCATACTTTTTAGACCCGGCCTCTCTTTCGTTCCAAACCGGATCCATCGGAAATCACAGCGTCTTTCTCTACTTCAGCTTCACCACCATGACCACCCTCGGCTATGGCGACGTCGTTCCCATAGCGCCGTTTATACGCCACATCGCCGTCCTTGAGGCCATTTTCGGCCAGTTCTACATCGCCATCGTGGTGGCCTTCATCCTGAGCCGCTACATCCAGCACCGCAACACACCGCCCCCGGCCTGATCGTCAACGACGCACAGGCCTGGACCGGCCGGAACCGCCGCCACCGGGCCGGGACCGCCCTCGTCCGGGCAATTCCCGCCAAACGACTCCACGCCGCGGTGTTGACACGTATTTTTAATTTGTACTAACATGCGAATATATTTTCAGATGTTATATTCTTTTTTCGTCAAGAATAAAAAACACGGAATCGTTTCTGGCGTGTCATGCAGGTAATCGTGTCAAAGCACGATGCGCCCGCCGGTTCCGCAACCTGCCCCATGAAGGAGGCCGCCATGTCCATGGTCCGACGCCGTGCGTTTTCCCTCATCCTGGCCCTGCTGTTGCTGTGGTCCGCCATCCCGGCCCCGGCGGCGCGTGGCGCGTCCGGGATGGACCAAGCCAAGGCCGCCCTGGAACAGGCCATGGCCGAGGTTGGCGAGAAAAAAGGCAGCCAGGCCTTGTTGGTTCTGACCAACGCCGCGTATGCGCGCCTTGACGGCGATTCGGCCGTGGGATTTCTCGATGTGGCCACGGCGGTCACCGGGGCGACCTTCGGGGCGCGGTCCCTGCTTGGCGTGCACTCCTCCATGCTGTCGCCCCTGTGGTTTTCGCTCTACAGCCCAGCCAGCAACACCCTCGTCTACGCCGTCCAAAAAGACGGCGCGTTCGCCGCCCAGAAGATCGACGCCAATCCCGGGCATCTGTTTGCGCCCGACAACTGGAAGGCGGCCGGGTCCGGGATCATCGGCGGGTCGCTCTTCTCCGTGGTCAGCATCAGCCTGGCCTGGGCCGTTACGCCGGATTACATGTCGCTCCAGGCGGCCTCGTTCCACGACCATTTCTGCCCGGGCGTCAACTATGGGCTGATCATCGGCGACTACATCGAGAAGCGGTTCCCCCTGGGGCCGGGCGACGCCTACGTGTTCGCCGTGGCCCCGTCGAGGTGCGCGGCCGATGCCCTGCAGGTCATGTACAACACCACCACGGGCAAGGGCGGCGACTACGGCATGGGCATCTCCGAGGCCGATCTGGCGAAATACGCCGTAAACGGGGTGAAGCCCACGGCGGTGGTCATGCGGGTGAACAGGAAAAACGACGTCTGCGACGCCCTGGCCCTGGGCATCGACTCGGCCCGGCTGTACGCGGACATCAAGATGAGCGAGACGGAGCTTTCGCCTGCGGGCGGGGGCCAGAATCCGCTGTTTTACATCGCCCGCACCCGGGCCTCGCGGGAGATGTGCCGTTTGCCCAAGGAGCAGCGCATCGGCTACGTGGTGGAACTGGCCAAGACGTCCGGCAAGGCGGATCTGGCCGACAAGATCACGGCCAATGATCCCTACGCCAAGGTGTTCGGGAAATAGGCGGGGCGGCGCCCCGGGGTCGGAAACGGGCTGCCGAAGGCTCGTGCGGCTTGGTTTGGACGGGTCCGGGCCGCGATTTGGTGGTGACGGAACCGTCCGGACATCAAACGCAGAAATGACGCCCCCCCGTCCGCATGGTGTGCGGGCGGGGGGGTTCTCGACGCCAACGCTCCAACCATGTAAGAGCCATGGAACGCTGCGTTTGCAGGAGGTCACACATGTTCACGCATGATCAACTGACCCAAAAAATGCTGGCCGATCCCGCCGTCAGGGAGGCCCATACGGCCATGGCCCCGGAGTTCGCCCTTTTGGATGAACTGCTGCGGGCGCGAAAGGAGGCCGGGTTGAGCCAGGCCCAGTTGATTGCACGCATGGGGCTCATGGGAACCACGACTTAGGCCGTGGCCCGGCGGGGGGCCGCCCTGGAAAGCGGCAGGCATTCGCCGTCCGTGGCGACGCTTCGCAAATACGCCACGGCGGTGGGGAAGAAGCTTATTATTCAATTGCGGTAAGAGTATGATCCCTGTGATTTGTACCTGAAACTCACGGGATCGCGCATCGCAGGAGCAAGGTTCGTAGCTCGCAAAGAAACTGTTTCGTAGAACGATTCAACGGCACGGTGCTGGACGAATTCTTCCGGGATGCCTTCAGCATGGCAAATGCAGGCTGAAGTGGTTTACATCTGTGGAAGAAATGCAAACAGATATTGACGGATATTTTTGTCATAACAACCGTGATCTCCCACGCTAATGCCGGAATATGAACGTCCAGACGGCGTACACCGTTTACCTCAAAAGACTCTTCATTCCAAATAAATCCGACGTCGATGCGGATATGGAAGCAGCTTCATTGTTACCCCGCTGTGGACAGCGCTTTAAGGTTATTGGTTTCGCGACAACTCGACCATTTACACTTATTCAAGCTCAGTGTATTCAGAGCGCGTGAATCGATCAAAAAATCTTAACTATTTCAAAATATTCAATAACAAACCATGACAACTGACAACCAAGCTCTTTCTGTTTTTGAAGCTATGGGCTTCAAAAAAACCATTTCAATCCTTCTCAAGGAAATACGAGAATTATACCTGGAAAATGATCTCCCATGGGTTGTTGGCTACAGTGGTGGGAAAGACTCGACAGTCGTCCTTCAGCTAATTTGGGAAGCCTTGTCCAATTTGAATGAGGATGTTCGTTGCAGAAAGCAGGTATATGTCATCAGCACAGACACATTGGTTGAAAATCCTATTGTATCTAACTGGGTCTCTCGTTCGCTACAGATGATGAATGAGACTGCAAAGAAAACGAAAATACCTATTAGTGCTCATCAGTTGAGGCCGGAAGTCGAGAACAGCTTCTGGGTTCAATTACTAGGCAAAGGCTACCCTGCTCCGAGACCTCTTTTCCGTTGGTGCACAGAGAGATTAAAAATATGGCCTTCGAACAAATTTATCTACAACGTTGTGAATAAATATGGCGAGGCTATTTTAGCTATTGGGACTCGAAAGGCTGAAAGTCAGATTCGTGCTCGGACTATGGTGAAGCACGAACGAAGCAGGACCAGGGACCGTTTAAGTCCAAACGGTAGCATTCCAAATTGCACAATATATACGCCTATCGAAGACTGGACCAACGACGACGTGTGGTTGTTCATCACCCGCACTGAGAATCCTTGGGGATTGGGGCCGACAGAGCTTCTAGAGCTGTATAAAGATGCGACTCTGGACCGCGAGTGTCCTCTGGTTGTTGACAAGTCCACCCCAAGTTGCGGGGCCAGCCGATTCGGATGCTGGGTCTGCACATTGGTCGCCCGTGATAAGTCCATGGAAGCTATGATTGCCAATGATCCCCAAAATGAGTGGTTGAAACCGCTTACTACCTTCCGTGATTTGTTGGACGTTAACAATGATGATCATCTTCGGGATTTTCGCAGAATGAGTGGGCGGGTTCAGCTCCACAAGGACGGGCCTATTCATGGCCCATATTTGCAGCATGTCCGGGAAAACTTTCTTAGAAAGCTTCTGCAAACACAAGAACAACTTCGCAGCAATGCTCCTGAAGGATATCATGATATTGAGTTGATCTCTCAAGAGGAGCTTAAGACGATTCGAAGAATCTGGATATTGGAAAAACATGAACTGGAAGACAGTCTACCTCGGATATATGAAGACGTTGTTAAGAAGATTTTTGTCGATGACGCTGACTATTATCATTGCTTCGGCTTCGCGGAGATGAAGCTATTGCAGGAAGTTTGTGGGGATGATCGCCTTCGGTTTGAATTGATCCGAGAGTTACTGGATCTGGAATGGCAGAACCGCAACCAAGTCAGGCGAGTTGGATTTCTTGATCAATTTGAGTCTGCATTCAAAAAAACCTTTTATGATGATGAGCTGGATGCGGTTGCATTCGCTCGGCACAAACATGAATTACTTGGTAAGGTGTCGGAAGAAATATCTGACGAGTTGACTGACCTATGATCATCGACAAAATTATTTTTAAGAATTTCGGTACATATCTTGGAGAACAGACTTTCTATCTGACTCCCAAAAATGTCGCGCGCCCTATCATTCTTATTGGCGGACTCAATGGAGCCGGGAAAACTAGTCTCCTCAACGGGGTTCAGCTTGCCCTTTTTGGAAAAAGATCCATGACGCTGAGTCGAGGCCACGGAGGTTATCAAAAACAACTCTCGAATTTGATGACTTGGGGAGCCGAATACGACGACCCGACCTCGGTTGTTTTAGAATTCCATGCGTCCCAACGAGGAACAAGCGAGAAACTCCGTGTTGAAAGAAGCTGGGAGTATAACAGCGCAGCTTCTATTGTTGAGACTTTCAAAGTATGGAGAAATGGGAAGCTTGATCCTGAGCTAACAGAAAACTGGGATGAATATGTTGAAAGATTGATTCCAGTTGGTATATCTCATTTGTTTTTTTTTGATGGAGAAAAGGTTGAGCAATATGCTCAAAGCGGCAGAAGTAAAGAACTGTTAAAAACTGGCGTTCACGCCTTGCTCGGGGTTGATCTTGTTGAACGGTTACAAAAGGATGTTCGCGCTCTTGTCAGAAAAAAAACCAAAGAAGCAGAGGACGGGAGCAAGCTACTAAAAATTAATTTTATTGAGGAAGAAATAGAATCGCTAGAGAACCAATTGGAGAGTTTGCAGGTTGAACACAAAGATCAATCTGATAACAAGCTTGGGATTGAGAAACAATTAAAGGCCGTTGAACAAAGATTAACGGATGCAGGAGTTGATCTGTTTTATCAAAAGCTTGAACTCCAAAAAAAATTGGCGAAAGCCAGCCATCTAAAAAAACAACAGAAAAAAGAGCTAGTTGAGATTGCTGGTGGCGCGTTGCCGTTAAGACTTGTAGAAAATTTACTAAATCAGATGCGTGAGCAGGTCCGGCTGGAGCACGATGCCGTTGTCAGCAAGGAGATATTGGCGACCCTCAAGACTAGGGATAGAAAAACTCTTGCTCTCATCGGGGAATCAGACACAAGGACTAAAAAAGCACTTGAGAATTTTTTTTTCGCGGACCAGGAAAAATTGGCTAAAAGTACAAAAGTTAATGCTGTGCTTAACTTGTCATCTGAGGGTCAAAATCTTCTTCAGATTCTGAAAGCGGATATTGAGCAGCAACTGCGTGAATTCGAAAAGTTACAGCAGATACACAAGCAAATTGAAGGCCAAATTCAGGCTACAACCGCTATGCTTGAGCGCGTTCCTAAGGAAGAAGATTTGGCTGATATGCTCCAAGTACGCACCAGGCTTGAAAAGCGGATCAAAGATGCCCAGATAGCGCTGATAGATTTGGAGTTAAAGATTGGCCGAACCCGAAACATTCTTGATTTAAAGGAACAGGCTCTAAAAAAAGAAATTGAAAACGGAGCCAAAAGTATTGAAATGCTTAAAGAGGGCGGAAGAATTGTTAAATATGGCGATCTCTGTCTCGAATTGGTAAGGAAATTTCAGGAAAAACTGGTTCATAATGCCATTCGGAAAGTTGAGGCAAGTATACGTGAGTCGCTTGCACTTATCTTACGAAAAGAAGAATTCATCTCCGACATCCACCTTGATCCTAAAACGTATGAAATGTCGTTAATTGGAAAAAATGGAAAAAACCTGACTCCTGAAATGTTGTCTGCTGGAGAACGGCAAATATTAATCATTGCAACACTATGGGGATTGGCCAAGGCATCGGAACGCCCTTTGCCTGTTATAATCGATACGCCTCTTGGCCGTCTAGATTCCGTTCACAGAGCAAATCTAATTGAGCACTATTTCCCGGCTGCCAGCCGCCAGGTTATCCTTTTATCCACAGATGAAGAAATTGATCAGGCATTTGACGAGAAACTGAAAGAAACCCGTAGCCATGGGTATCACCTGCATTTTGATCCTAAGCTTCAAGCAACAAAGGTCAAATCGGGTTATTTTTGGGATTAGTAAATGAGCATTGAGACAGTTCGACTCTCGCAGCAAGCCAAGGATCAGCTTATCAAGCTGAAAAGACGTACAGGTGTTCAAAACTGGAATGTGCTCTGCCGATGGGCATTTTGTGTTTCTTTGGCAGAACCTACACCTGTCCAAGAGAAGGTGTTGATCGGTGAAGGTGCTGTAGAGATGTCCTGGAAGACTTTTGGGGGTAAACACCAGGAAATTTACCTTGCTCTTCTAAAGCAACGTTGCCTACAAGAGGGGATTCCCGTGACTGACAGGGATTTGAGCATACAATTTCGGCAGCATTTGCATCGCGGGGTGAGTTATTTAGCGGCCAGTGACAATATTGGGAATATCTCTGATTTATTGGAATTGGCTGGTCAATCTTCATGAATTGCAGGCTGCGCTTTGATTAATTTATAGGTAAAATCATATGAACTCAACTCAACGATTTGCAGATAAGAAATGATAAAGTTTAACAACTGATAGGCACTACTTTATTACGCCAGTGTAAAAATAATTCTCGTTATTATATCATGCAGATGACTCGCTGAATGTCGGAAAATACCTATAAAGTTTTTTGAAGTTGGTCAGGTCTTTTTGGGGTACATTTGGCAGCGACAAGTTCTGTACCTCAAGGCCTGGAAGCTGAGAATTTAATTCTCTAATTTCTTTATAGGTTAGGTTTGGAACTTGAATGTCATAAGCGTCATCACTGTTTCTTATAAATGACAAAGAGTCGAATGAGCATTGTGCGTATAAATTCTCCTGTCCTTCATCAAAAACAATTCCTCCAACGGTAAGCATTTTAGCCCCATCTGAATATGAAAAATTATACAACTGCCTGTATAACATTCGGTTGCCTATTTCTGCAACACCATTTCGATAGGTAAGGGTATGACTAATGTGGTTGTTTAATATATTACGACATGTTTTTGAAAAATTCTTTTTATTTAAATCATTATCAGAGAGCCCGATGGGAATGTGCTCTTTACCTACAGCTTCTTCTAGCATTTTTCTTCTGTACTCTCCTATTTTTTCGTCTGGATTTTCAGATTTTTCCGGTTCCACATTGATGGAAACCAAAATGATTGTGCCGGAACAACAACTAGAAAGTACAAATGTTAGATCTGAAAGCACATCTGCCGAAATCCGTCCATCATAATCAAGCCAGATGATTGTTCGTATATCCCAATTGAGTTCAGGTAGAATATCAACAGAATCCCCAAAACGAATATCAATACAGTTAAACGGTCTGTTGAATTCAAAACGTTTTTTATTGTGGGTGTCTTTTTCAATGCTTATCATATTGCAAATGTTAAGGCTTTTATGAAATAGTATGAAGTCGCTAAAGTATGTCGATCCAAAGCCAACGTACCGATATTTTTCAACTTGTCCAAATGGGGAAAGTTTAACGAAAGATTCGCAAAGCATTTTTCTTTCAATGCACTTAGCTGGTCTTAACGCGTAGTTAATTTTTATGTAGCTGCCTTGCATTGCTATTCACACTCGTTTTCGTAGTAGTAGTCAAATGTCATTCTGCCAACATCTGTATTGGTTGTTACCCCTAAAGAAAGTTTAACCTTCTTTATTTTTTCTCTGGTTGCGTTGTATTGGATTCTTCCCGTCAAAGGTTTTATGCTATATTGTTCTGATTTTGGAGCGATAAAAGGTGTTGGTATTGTTTCTTTGTCAAACCAAGTTGCTGTTGTTTTTTGTATTGCAATTTCAAGTGGTGCTTCATCTCTGTCACCAGATTCTTTTTCGCTTTTTTCCTTGGCAAGATCTGATAAAAATTTAACAATTGGTCGCATCTGTTTTATCATTTCAAGACGAATTGATTTATATAGTGGCAGATCTGTATCGAGTCCAGTTTTAGTTGTTGTCCATGGTAAAGCTTCAGCATCATCTGAATCAAAAAAAACATATCCTCTAAAGAATGCAAAGTTAGTGTGGTATTTTGGAATCGTTTTTCCGTTTCCTTCGCCCCACCCAGTAATAAACGTTTGATCATGTTCAAGAACCATGCGACCGTTACAAAATATATACCATCCACTTTCTGATTTGCTTCTTTCCGCAAGTCCTGCATATATAGTTACAGTAATATCATGTCCATTGACAGAGTATGTTTTTTGAAAAAAGGCAGGGACTATCTTGCCTGATGTAAGCATCTCAAGAGGTCTGATGTTAACCGGAACCTTATTAAGGGTGATTGCCAATCCAGATTTTAAAATAAGAGGGTATGCGGTTTCAATTTCGTTAATTAATGTTGTTCGAAAATGTTCTAACTTTAATTCTTCTGATATGCTCTTGTGCAGTTTAGTTACAACTATTTTCGTTCCAGTTTTTTCTATATTATTTTCTTCTTTTTTGATATCTGAAAAATGAAATTCCCATTCTTCATTCTTTACCCATTCTTGCACATCTTGTTGAATAGAAAAAGAACAACTTATTGTCTTAGATGAAATTTCAAAATAATTACCAAGTTTAAAAATTGTTCTTTTCATTCCTACACCAAATCTTCCAATCGATCTAGCGGTAAGCTCGGCCTTCTTTGGTCTTCCGAACCTGAATGCGTATTCCTTAGCAATTTGTAGGGTCATTCCGCCGCAATTATCTCTGATTGAGAATCTATCATCCTCGAGTTGGATGGAAACTTTCAATCCTGTGAAATCATTATTGGGACGGATACGTTTTGCACTGTCTACAGCGTTGTCAATCAAATCAAGAATAGCTCTTACCAGAGGAATATCTCTTACCAACATATTGATAAAAAATTCTTTGGTCGGCGAAGCTTCGATTTTCATGTCATCCATTATCGCACCTTCTTTTCGACGAGTCATATTTTCGGCTTAAGAAGTATATAATTCATAACTAGTTAAATATCAAGGCGTTGATCTGTCCGAAACCACTACAACTTCTACCATTTAAAGAAAGCCTGCTCCTGCTAAATGGCGAAAACTATTTCTTTCTTGCCAATTCTCTCCTGAAATCATTGGAACTTCTTGGAGTTGCCCCCGCATGCGTCACCGGCGCGGCCTGACTGGACTCGCTATATCCCCATCCCCCGCACCAACCCAAAACACCCGGCCAGCATCATGTCCCCGCCGGGGCAGGGAAAAACCGCATCGTGCCCGCGAAGGAGCCCGCGTTTGGGGCCGATGATAAACGTCTGCCGGAACCCCTTGGCCTCCGGCGGCAGCGCAAGCGTCATACAGCCATGTCCGCCCGCGTCGAAGACCGCATCCAGCGTCAGCCCGCCGCGCCGAAAAAATTCCAGATCCTCCCACACCGCCGCAGGTTCCCGGATGCCCTGGTGCTGCTCGTAGACGCCAAATATCCGCCCGCCGTAAACCAGCGCCCCCAGGATATGGCTGTTGCCCATATTGAGGATCACCGCCCCGGCCTCGTCGCAGGCCGCCGCCACGTCCGGATCAAATAGCGCCCCCAGAACCGCCGCCGAGGCCGTATCCGCCGTCATGCCGCCGCCGATGGAGTCCCGCAGGGCCTTTAACCGGGTGAGCATCACCGGCGGCGTCTCATACACCAACGCCTCGGGACGTCCGTCCGCCTCGGCCAGAAACGTCTCCCACAACCTGAACCGGCTGCGGCGGTTGCTCACCCCCGGAGCGAACCCGTGATCCTGGGCCGCCGCCGCCACGCATTCCGGCATGGGCAGTCCGGCCGCCCCCAGAAACGCCCGCCAGAATCCGGGATCGTAGTCGGCCAGGGCCACGGCCACATGCCCCTTGGGACAGTCGTCCGTCAGTTCGATGCCCATCTTCGTCAGGCGCGTCATGTCGTCGCCCAGCGAAAACGCCGCCGCAGGCGTGCAGGACACGGACCTTCCGGCGCCCAGCTGGGCCATGACCGCGCGGGTGAATCCGCCGCCCATGTTCGTGCCGAAGAGATGGATGTCCCGCCCGGCCGCCGTCAGTTCGCGGATTTTGCCCGCCACCATGCGCGCCGGGGATGGCAGCACGAATTTGGGGCAGTTTTCGGCCTCAAGGGCCGGATCGTAATACAGGACGTCCTGGGTGCCCGAACCGATGTCCAGACACAGGGTGGTACGGCTCATGTGCGCTCCATGCGGCTGTGGTGTGTCGGAAATGATACAGGCGTGCTGTATCCCCGCCGGGCGTTTTGGTCCAGAGGGCTAGAGGCGCTCCCACGACGGGACCGAGGAACCGTCCGATAACAAATAACGGGGCATGCCCTTGGCCGCCCGGCGCGACCCTTTGTTTACGGCCCGGATACCCCTTGCCCCCCGGCCCGGAATGGGTTTACATCGCCTTTCGGTGCGGCGGACCCCGCGCCAACTCTTGCTTCGGAGGAACCCCATGATTCCCAAGGATCTGCTGTATTCCAAGAGCCACGAATGGGCCAAGATCGAGGGCGGCATCGCCGTGGTGGGCATCACCCACTTCGCCCAGGAGCAACTCGGCGACATCACCTACGTGGACCTGCCCCAGGTCGGCGCCGTGTTCGAGGCCGGACAGGAGATGGGCTCCGTTGAGTCGGTCAAGGCCGCCAGCGAACTGTATTGCCCCGTGTCCGGCGAGGTGATCGAACAAAATCCCGAACTCGACGCCGCTCCGGAAAAAGTCAACGCCGACCCCTACGGCGAGGGCTGGATGATCAAGATAAAGGTCACCGACGAGCCCATCGACCTCATGTCTCCCGAGGAATACGCGGAAATCGCCCAGGCCGAACACTGATCCGGAGCGCCCCATGCCCTACATTCCCCACACCCCGGATGAGGTCCGGGAGATGCTCGATGTGATCGGCGTCGCGAGCATTGAGGAGCTCTTCGCCGAAATCCCCGCCGGTCTGCGCCCCAAAAGCTTCGCCATCCCTCACGGACTCACCGAGATGGAGGTCCGGCGCAGGTTGGAACGGCTGGCCGCGAAAAACCGCACGGACATGTCCAGTTTTCTGGGCGGCGGCTTCTACGACCATTACGTGCCGTCGGCAGCGGACATGCTGCTGGCCCGGGGCGAATTCTACACCGCCTACACCCCGTACCAGCCCGAGGCCTCCCAGGGCACCCTCCAGGCCATCTTCGAATACCAGACGGCGGTGTCCCGCCTCTTCGAGATGGACTGCTCGAACGCGGGCGTCTACGACGGCGGCACAGCCCTCTACGAGGCGGTGATGATGGCCGTGCGCCACACCCGGCGCAAAAAGGTGGTGGTCAGCGAGGCCGTCAGCCCCATCTACCGCATCGTCCTGGCCACCTATACCAAAAACCTCCGTCTATCCCTGGTCACCGTGCCCCATGCCAAAGGCGGCGACGACATGGCCGCCCTGACCCAGGCCATCGACGCCGAAACGGCCGCTGTGGTGGTGCAAAATCCCAACTTCTTCGGGTTCATCCAGGATTTCACCAGCCTTTTTTCCACAGCCCGGGACAAGGGCGCGGTGTCCATCATCGCAGGCTATCCCGTGCTGCAAACCGTACTCAAGACCCCCGGGGCCATGGGAGCGGACATCGCCACGGCCGAAGGCCAAAGCCTGGGGCTGCCCCTGTCGTTTGGCGGCCCGTACCTGGGCATCATGACCTGCCGCAAGGCGTTGGTGCGCCAGATGCCCGGCCGCATCGCCGGTCGCACCGTGGACGCCTCGGGACGCACCGGCTACGTGCTGACGCTGCAAGCCCGGGAACAGCACATCCGACGCCAGAAGGCCACCTCCAACATCTGCTCCAACCAGGCCTTGTGCGCCCTGCGCGCCCTGGTCAACCTGTGTCTGACCGGCGAAGAGGGTCTGACCCGGCAGGCCACCCTGTCCATCGAAAACACCCACTACGCGGCCATGCGCCTGTGCTGCATCCCGGCCATCACCCTGCTCAACCGCGAGCTGCCTTACGGCAACGAATTCACGGCCGTTTTCCCCATCAACGCGAAAAAGATCGTCCGGACCCTGGTGGACGAGGGGATCGTGGCCGGATTTCCGCTCGGACGCTACTATCCGGGCCTGGAGAACGCCCTTTTGGTGTGTTGCACGGAAAAACACGGCCGCGACGAGATCGACCGGCTGGCCAGAAAGGTGGAGAAGGCCTTATGAGCACTGTTTTCGCCAAATCCGTTCCCGGACGAGAGGGCGTATGGCCCGAGAAACCCCGCACCGAGCCCGTGGATTTCATCCCCGAGGGGCTCTTGCGCGCCCGGGGCGCCAATCTGCCGTCCTTGTCAGAGCTTGACGTGGTGCGCCACTTCACCCGGCTGTCTTCCAAAAACTACGGTGTGGACTCCAATTTCTATCCGCTTGGTTCCTGCACCATGAAGTACAACCCCAAGTTCACCGAGGAAGTGGCCGCGCTGCCCGGCTTCGCCCGGCTGCATCCCCTGGCCCCGCAGCTTCCCGGCGGCGGCGACATGGTTCCCGGCGCGCTCGAGGTCATGTACGAGACGGAACAGCTCCTGTGCGAGATCACGGGCATGTCCGCCTTCACCCTGCACCCCATGGCCGGGGCCCACGGCGAACTCACGGGCGCGCTCATGATGGCCGCCTACCACGCCGACAAGGGCCACGCCAAAACCAAGATCGTCTGCCCCGACTCGGCCCACGGCACCAACCCGGCCTCGGCCGCCATCGCCGGATACGAGGTGGTGAGCATCGCCTCCAAGGACGGCATCATCGATCCCGAGGCCCTGGCCGCCGTGCTCGATGACCAGGTGGCCGGGGTGATGATGACCGTGCCCAACACGCTCGGGCTTTTCGAGCGCCATCTGCCGCGCATCGTGGAGCTGTGCCGCGCGGCCGACGCCCTGCTCTACTATGACGGCGCGAACTTAAACGCCATCCTGGGCAAGCTCCGGGTGGGCGACGCCGGATTCGACGTGGTGCACTTAAACCTCCACAAGACCTTCGGCACCCCCCACGGCGGCGGCGGCCCGGGCTCGGGACCGGTGGGCGTCTCCGACCGGCTCATCCCCTATCTGCCCGTCTCCCGGGTCGCAAAAGACGAGGCCGGGCGCTTCAGCCTGCGCTACGACTATCCCAAGTCCATCGGCTACGTGGCCCCCTTCTACGGCAACTTCGGGGTCATGCTCAAAGCCTACGCCTACATCCTGCGCCTGGGCGGCGAGGGCCTGACGCGCGTCTCCGAAAACGCCGTCCTGGCCGCCAACTACCTGCGAAAGCGCCTGGATGATCTGCTCGAGGTGCCCTACAACCGCATCTGCATGCACGAGTTCGTGTCCTCGGCCGAACGCCAGGGCAGATTCGGCGTGCATGCCCTGGACATCGCCAAGGCCCTTCTCGACCGGGGCTACCATGCCCCGACCATCTACTTCCCGCTCATCGTCAAGGAGGCCATCATGATCGAGCCTACTGAGACCGAGAGCAAGGACACCCTGGACGCCTTCGTGACCGATCTGCGCGAGATACTGGCCCTGGCCGAGACCAACCCGGCCGCCATCACCGCCGCGCCCGTGACCCTGCCCGTGGGACGTCTGGACGAGACCCGCGCCGCCCGGGCCATGGAGATCACCGATGACCTCGGTTGATCCGGCCGATCTGCTCATCATCGGCGGCGGCCCGGCCGGGGTCGACGCGGCCCTGGCCGGGGCCGCTCTGGGCCTGCAAACCGTCCTCGTGGAGGCCGCCGAACTCGGCGGCACATGCCTGAACCGGGGCTGCATCCCCACCAAGGTGCTGCTCGGGGCCACCGACGCCGCAGACGAACTGGCCGCCCAAAGCCGCCTGAAACTGGCCGAAGGCCGCATCGCCTTCTCCCTGGCCGCCCTGCAGACCCGCAAGGACCGCCTCGTCTCCGGAAGCCGCACCGCCCTGGCCGCCACCCTGGCCAAGGCCGGGGTCCGGGTCGATGCCGGACGCGTCACCCGCATCTCCCCGGGCTCGGCCCGCATCGATACCCCCAAAGGGCCCCACAGCGTGCCCTACCGCTTCTGCATCCTGGCCACGGGATCGCGCCCGGCCGTCTATCCGGCCATGGCCCCGGACGGCCGCGCCGTGCTCGACTCCACCGCCCTTTTGGGCCTGACCCAGGTTCCCGAAAGCCTGATCATCGTCGGGGCCGGGGCCATCGGGCTGGAGTTCGCCGACATCTTCCACCGGCTGGGGGCGCGCATCATCCTGCTCGAAGGGGCCGAGCGCATCGCCCCGGCCGAAGAGCCCGACGTGTCCAAGGTGCTCGCCCAGTCGCTCACCCGCAAGGGCTGCGTGGTCCGGGCCGGGGTGCGGGTCAAAAACCTGGTCACCGCCGACGGCCACGCCGTGCTGACCCTCGACACGGGCGAGGATATCCACGCCGACAAGGCCCTGGTGGCCGTGGGCCGCTTCCCCAATTCCGACATCCCGGGTCTGGCCGATCTCGGCGTGCGGTTTTTGGGCGACGGCCCCAGCCGGGCCTGGATCGACGTGGACGACCATCTCCTGGCCGCCCCGAACATCTACGCCGTGGGCGACGTCAACGGCCGCACGCTTTTGGCCCACGCCGCCTCGCATCAGGCCTGCTACGCCGTGCGCCACGCCGCCGGAAAAACCACGGCCCCCTACGAGCCCGGGGCCATCCCCGGCTGCATCTACGGCAACCCCGAGACCCTGCGCGTGGGCCGTTTGTCCCGCGAACTGGCCGCCCACGGCCTCGAACCGGAAATCTCCGAAGTCCAGCTCGCCGCCAACCCCATGGCCCAGGCCCATGCCGCCACGGCCGGATTCGTGCGCGTGGCGTGGCTTGACGGCCGCGTGGCCGGCGTCGTCGCCGTGGGACGCGGCGTGGCCGCCATGGGAACCCTGGCCACGCTCATGGTCAACCAGGGCTTTACCCGCGACGACGTCGAAAAAACCATCTTCCCCCACCCAGGCCTGGACGAATCCCTGCGCGCCGCACTGTTGGCGGGCAGGAAGAAGGGGTAAG
>NZ_JAZHDB010000010.1:0-8326 GCF_036584575.1 Desulfolutivibrio sp. | reverse complement strand
GCGGGCATCATGGACGACTGGAAATTCGTCCACCCCAAGGACGTCCAGGACGGCAGGCCCGGCCGCAGGCGCGCCAAGGCGGAGGCCGGGGTCATGGCGCGGCCCGCTCAACCGTGGCGTCGCCCGTGGCGTCCCGCCAGGAAGGCGCCCCGGTGGCCGGGACGTCCAGCCGCCGTTCGGTCTCGCTTTTGTCCGCCAGGACCAGGGTGCAGGGTTCGGAAAGCCCCAGGGGCAGCACCCGCACGGACACCCGGCCGGTGGTCACCGGGTCGCCGCCGAAGACGGAGACCTCGACCAGACGCAGATCGTCGGGCAGGGCGCGCTTCACGGGATCGGGCAGGGAGGGGTCGCTCTGGGAGGCGTCCTGAGCGTCCGGGGTGTCCGGAGAGTCCGGGGCGTCGACCCCGGACGCCGTCCGGGGCACATGGTCCACCCAGAAGCGCCCCTCGTCCAGATCGAGCACCACCCGGCGGCGCGCGCCGTCGATGACTGCATCGAGCCTGGCCCGGGCAAAGGCCTCGGACAGCCGCCCGGCGGCGGTTCGGAAATCCTCGCCGCCCAAAAGGGGCGAGATCCCCGGCAGGACCATGGCGGCCATGGCGCTCATGATCAAAAGCACCACCAGGGTTTCGGCCAGGGTGAAGCCCGGGGCCGGGGGGTTATTCAAGCTCCCAGCTCTTGATGTCGGCATCGGCCTTTTCACCGCCTTCCTCGCCATCGGCGCCGCGCGAGACGATGTCGAAATCACCGTGGTCGCCAGGGCTGATATAGATGTAGGCGTTGTCCCAGGGATCGGATGGCACTTTCTGGAGGTAGCCGCCTGCGGGAAAATTTTTGGGTATCTTGCCGATAGTGGGCTTTTGCACCAGGGCCTCCAGGCCCTGTTCCGTGGAGGGGTAGACACCGTTGTCGATCTTGTACTGCTTGAGCGCCGTGGACAGGCTCTCGATCTGCATCTTGGCCTTGACCACCTTGGCCTTGTCCGGCTGGTCCATGATCCGGGGGATCACCAGACCGGCCAGGATGCCCAAAATCACGATGACCACCATGATCTCGATAAGCGTCATGCCGGCCTGCCCGAGGGCGGCGAGGCGGCTATGGGGGAGGGTTTGGCGCATGTCGTGTCGCTCCGTGTTTCCTTCCGGGTTATCCGATAAGGCTGCTTATTTCAAATATGGGGAGCAGCACGGCTATCACAATGAAGCCGACCACCATCCCCAAGGCCAGAATCAAGAGCGGCTCGAACAGGGCCGAGGCCATGGCCAGACGGCTTTTGACCCCGTCCTCCATGATGTCCGCCGCCTTTTTGAGCATGCGGTCCAACGCCCCGCTTTGCTCCCCGGCGGCGGCCATCTGGACCAGGAGCCCGGGGAATCGCGGCTTGCCGCCAAGGGCGGCGGCCAGGCTCATGCCCTCGCCCACCTCCCGGCCTACATCGACCAAATCGCGCTCCACCAAAACGCTGCCCGTGGCCTTGGCCACCACGTCCAGGGCCCGGATGATGGGCAGGCCGTTTTCCAGCACGGACCCCAGCGTCCGGGCGAAGCGGACCATGGCGTAGCCCGACATGATGCTCCCCACAACGGGAAAGCGGAACAGGGCGGCCTCGCACACCGGCCGTCCCCGGGGGGAACGCCAGGACCGCCACAGGCCGAACCAGCCCAGGGCCGCCCCGATCAGGAGAAGGGGCCAGTAGGATTCGATGAAGGAGCTTACGGCCATGAGGATCACCGTGGCCTGGGGCAGATCGTGTTTTAAGTCGGTGAAGATGCGGGCCACGTTGGGGATGACGTAGGCCATGAGAAACCCCACCACGCCCACCCCGACGACCAGCATCAGCCCCGGATAGGCCAGGGAGGCCATGATCTTGCGCCGCAAGGCCTGCTGCTGCTCCATGAGATCGGCCATGCCGGACATGACCGTGTCCAGGGCCCCCGAGGCCTCGGCCGCCCTGACCATCCCGGCCTGGGCCGGGGTGAAGGCCCCGGGCTCCTCCAGCATGGCCGCCGACAGGCTCGACCCTTCCTTGATGCGTTCGCAGACCTGGGAGAGCACCCGGAAAAGGGCCTTGGAGGTCGTCTGGCCGCGCATGAGCTCCAGGGCTCGAAGCAGCGGAAATCCCGCCCCCAGCAGTCCCGAGAGCTGGCGCATGGCCACGGACATGTCCTCGCCGGACACCCGGCGGCGAAAAAGGGCCAGGGAAACGGGACGGCCGCCGTCGCGGATCGGTTCGGACTCCGAACCGGCGGATGCGCCCTCGCGCAGACCGGTGGGATACAGCCCCCCGGCGCGCAGTTTCCGTTGGGCCTCCTGGCGGCTGTCGGCGCTGACGATGCCCCGGCGCGCCTTGCCCTGAGCATCGATGGCCGTGTAATCGTAGACCGGCACACCCGCGTTCTATCCGTTTCCCCCACAGGCGGCAACATCCCTTGGCCGCCCCCTTCCCGGCGGCCGCGAAAGTCCCTTTCCCGCTTGTTTTTGAGCGGTTTCGGGGCTAGGGTCGGGAACATGCGCAGGCAATGGGAACTTCTCGACCTGGACCGGACGAAACTCGCCCGCCAAGACCTCATCACCTTCGAACATTTTCTCAAAGACGCCCTGGCCCCGTTTTTGCCGTTTAAGACCTACAGCCTCTATTTCCCGCAATCCCTGTCCGCGGAGACGGCCGCGTCCTTCGGGCCGGACCTCGACCAGGCCGCGCATCTGCCCGAGGAGGGCCGGGTGCTTCTGCCCTTGGCCTTCGAGGGCGAGCTTCTGGGGATTTTCGTGGCCAAGGGGGTGCGCATGGCCGCCCCACGCACCCAACTGGCCGCGCTTCCGGCGGCGGCGGCCATGTGCCTGGAGCAGATCCGCCTGTACAAGGCGGCCGTGACCGACCAGATCACGGGCCTTTTCACCCTTTCGGGGCTGACGGAGGCCATGGAGCGGGAGATCGACCTGGTGCAGGATCGCATCCTGCCCGGTTCGGCCAGCTATTTCGACCCCAACCTGACCGGCGTGCGCGGCTGTTTCGGGCTCATCCTGGCGGACATCGACTTTTTCAGTTGGGTGAGCCAGCGTTACGGGTTCGTGTTCGCCGAGTCGGTGCTGGCCCGCATCGGCCGGGACATCGGCCGGAAATGCCCCCAGGAAGGCCTTGCGGCGCGCATCGGCGACGACGTATTCGCCCTGTTTTTGCCCGGGGCCACCCCGGCCAGGACCAGGGAGACGGCCGAGGCCGTACGCGCCGCCGTCAAACGCCTGCGCCTGGAATACGGCGTCACGGGCGAGACCGTCACCCTGACGGCCAGCGCCGGGTTCGCCAACTATCCCCAGGACGTGCGCGGCGGGCAGTTCGTGGCCCCGGTGGCCGAACAGGCCAGGATCATGCTCAAAAAGGCCAAAAAGGCCCTGTCTGCGGCCAAGGATCTGGGCCGGGACCAGACCATGCCCTTTTCCCGGGTTCTGGCCGAGGGCGGCATGGTCCTGGAGACGCTGCCCCTGGGCCGGGTGACCGTGAGCCTGGGCAAATCCGTGGACGCCGAGGGCGGCCAGCGTTTTCTGGTGTGGTCCCCGCGCTACGAAAAAACGGCCGAGATCAAAAAATCCGACGACCGCCGCCTGCTTGGCCGCTATCCGACCATGATCAAGGGCGAGGTGGCCCTTATGGACGTGCGCGAGGACATGGCCTTCGCCGAGATCCTGCACACAAGCGACCCCTCCTGGACCATCGACCCCGGCGACCGCCTCATCCTGGCCCCGGACGCGGCCTCGGCCGACGATCCGTGCGTCCCGGGAAACGACGCCGCCCGGCCGCCGCGCAAGGAGGCCATCAGCGGGCTTTTCGGCCACCGGGATTTCCCGCGCTTTTTGAGCGCCGCGCGCGAGGGCGTGCCGCGCTTCTGCCTGGTGCTGGCCCTTTTGCCCGACGCCCCGCCGGACGAGGTCTCGCGGCCCGGCCGCCATGTGGAATCCGACATCCGGGAGGTGGCGGCCGTCATCAAGGGGCTTTTCGGTCCCGGGGCCGAGGGCGGCCGCTACAGCACCACCCGGCTGGTCTTCTATCTGCCCGGACGCGAACCGGCCGAGGTCATGGAGCCGTTGTCCGACGCCCTGCTCAAGGTCCGGGAGCGGCTTGGCGTCGAGATGGCCGCCGGGGTGGCCGGATATCCGTTTTTGACCTTTTCCAAGGCCGACGCCATGGAAAACTGCCGCAAGGCCCTGGACCACGCCCTGCTTCTGCCCACGCCGCCGCGCATCGCCGTGTTCGACTCCATCTCCCTGACCATCAGCGCCGACCGGCTCTTCGCCCTGGGCGACATCTATGCGGCCATGGAGGAATACAAGCTGGCCCTTCTGGCCGACGAGGCCAACACCCTGGCCCGCAATTCCCTGGGCATCTGCCTGGCCAAGCTAGGCAGCCTGCCCCAGGCCAAGGCGGAATTCGAACGGGTCATCGCCCACGACCCCAAAAACGCCATGGCGCTCTACAACTACGGCTGCCTGTGCCGCCGCCTGGGAGAAAACGCCCTGGCCCGCAAGGCCTTCAAGCGCTGCCTGAAACGCAACCCCGACGACGTCTTCAGCCTGCTGCGCCTGGGCCGTATGGCCGAGGAAGGCAAACGGTTCGCCGACGCCCTGAAATATTACAAGCGGGCCGAGAGCCTCCAGCCCGGGGTGGGCATGCGCCACATGGCCCGGCTGGCCGTCAAGCGCAAGGAGCCCGAGACGGCCCGGGAATATCTGCATCAGGCCCTGGTGCACGACCCCAAGGACGCCTTTTCCCTAAGCCTCATGGCCCGCCTGTACCTGGACGGCGGCGAAGACCCGGCCATCGCCGAGGCCATGGCCCGGCAAAGCGTGGCCCTTCGCCCGGAGCGCAAGGAGTTCTGGGGCGTGTTGTCCCGGGCCCTGGCCGCCCAGGGCAGAACCGACGAGGCCAACGACGCCTTGTCCCGGGCGGGCGGAGAGGCGTCCTAGGGGGAGGGGAATCGACCCGGAAAGGCCGAAAACGCCTTGAATCCCCTTACGATTGCAGCATGTCTGGGCCCCGCGCCGCTGTTTCAGGCGTGGCGGATCGCCGCCTGGCGATGCCTGTCCCTGAAATGCAGCCAGCCGCGCAAAACACCTCCCCAGAGCACGAAAAGGCCATACAAAAGGCCCGTGATCAGGCAGCCTGCGGCCCCCAGGACCACCATCGCCGCCATTCTCGCCGGGCCGATGACCCGGTTGGCGCCGTAAACGGCCTCGACTTCCGTCGCTACGCCACCCAGGCCGTCCCCGGCCGTGGCCAAAAGCCACAAGGCCATCGCCCCTCCCACCCAGCAGGAGGCGGCCAGCATGGACACCCCCTGAAGCCACGTACGGCATGTTTCCAGAAACGTCGCCATGATCCGACTCCTTGCCCGCGCCCCGCAGCGCGGCCCCATGCCGGGCGGACCCTGTCGCCCTCTGGCGACAGGGTTGGCCCGTCGCGGCCTATTCATACCCTGCTTATTGTTGCCATAGCAACATTTGTCAAGACATGTAGCGATATCTTTTTTCTCTTCTTTTTCGAGATGTTATCTAAGAAAAATCCCCCGAGGGAGAATCCGACGCGGGCCGAAGTCCCGAGGGCGCCCCCAGGCCGGGTTGCGTTTTCGCCTTCCGGCGGACTATCCTTGGCCGGGCGGCCCAGGGCGACACCAACGGGCACGCCCAAGCGGCCCCATGCCGTGTGGAGTCCGTCCGTTCCCTGCCTGTTCCGAACGTCCCACGGCGCGACACCTCGGAGGCTCCATGCCCGCTCCCTGGATCGACATTTCCCGGCCCGTGCAGCCGGGCATGGCCGTGTGGCCCGGCGACCCGGCCACGCGGTTCGAACGTGTGCAGGATCTGGCCAAAGGCGACGCCTGCACCGTGACCCGGCTTTCCATGTGCGTGCATGCCGCAACCCACCTGGACGCGCCGTCGCATTTTCTGCCGGACGGGAAAGACATGACGGCCATGCCCATTGAGACGGGGATTGGCCGGGCCCGGGTCATCGGCATCGAAAACGCCAAAGCCGTCACCGCCGCCGAACTGGCCGGGCACGGCGTCCGCAAGGGGGAACGGCTGCTTTTTCAGACCGCCAATTCGCAGCGACTGGCCGCGCCCGGCCCCTTCGCCGAGGATTTCGTCTCCATCGCGGAGGATGCGGCGCGGTATCTGGCCGAGAAACGGGTGCGGCTTATCGGGGTGGATTATCTGTCCGTGGGCGGGTTTCACGACGACGGCGCGGCCACGCACCGGATATTGCTCGAAGCCGGTATCTGGCTTTTGGAGGGGCTCGACCTGTCTGGGCTTTCTCCCGGGCCGGTGGAACTTGTCTGCCTGCCGCTCAGGCTTGTCGGGACCGAGGGCGCGCCAGCCCGGGCCGTAGCTCGGCAATTGGCACGGCGCGACAGAAGGGCATAAGCGCACTCCCGCGCGGTTTTTCGCCCGGGACTTACGCCTTTTCCCCGCGCCTGGGCGGCGCATAAAATCCCGAGCAGTCGCGGCACAGGGCGATCTCGGCCATGCGGCCCTCCCGGAAAAGCCCAAGCCGCTCCTGACGCGCGGGATGCCCCGCCAGGGCGGTGAAATCAGAATCCAGTGTGGAGCCGAGACCCCCCCGGGGGCTCAAATCGTTGCAGCACGCCGTCACCGCCCCGTCCGGCGCCACCACCAGATTGCGCGCCAAAAGAAAGCAGCCCTCGCCCGTCGTTGCGCCGCAAACGCCGCCCATCTCCGTCGTGTCCATGTCTGGCCTCCCCGCGTGCGGGCGACATCCGCAACGCCCTCTGGGTCATAAGCAATATTGCCGGGCCTTCATGGCGTTTGCGCCCCCAGAGGCGAACGGCAGGCATCTAGCGAAAACGCATACGCAACACGGTATTTTCCCATGAAAAGCACTCTATTGCCCTTCATGGCGCACGCTGCCTGTCACGGCGACACAGCCGGGACCGGAAGCTCTCCCTTTCCAAGGGCAATGCCCTGGACGCGGCGGCATCGTGCCTCGACTCGTTCTGAAATGCACATGCTCTGTTTCTCACCGATCTCTCGCACAACATTTTTTATATCATAACACGAAAAATGTACGTTTTCCATGCGACTTCGCCATCCTGTTTTTCTCCCGTTGACCTCGCCACGTCCTGGGGATAGTTTTCTACAGTCGGTAAAAACCCTTTTGCCCGCATGAGGCCGGAGGCGTGTATGAAGCTGGCCGTGGCAGGAAAAGGCGGCGTAGGCAAGACCACCATCGCCGCCTGGCTCGGAGACCATCTGGCCCGGCTCGGGCGCGACACCTGGCTTGTGGACGCGGACACGGCCTTGTCCCTGGGCGCGGCCATGGGGCTTGCCCCAAAGGACATCCCCGCCCCGCTCATCAGCGACGCCGAACTGATCCGGAGCCGGGTGGGCTCGGGCATGATCAGCCTGACCCCCGAGGTGGCCGATCTGCCCGAACGCTTAAGCGTCCGGGCGGGCCTGGCCCGGCTTCTGGTCATGGGCTCCGTGGCCGGGGCCGGGGGCGGCTGCGCCTGCGAGGCCAACGCCCTCTTGAAGGCCCTTTTGGCCCATCTGGTCCTGGAACGCGACCAATGGCTGGTGGTGGACCTGGAGGCCGGGGTGGAGCACCTGGGCCGCGGCACCGTGGCCGGTGTGGACGGGCTGGTGGTGGTCAGCGAACCGAGTTTCCGAGGCCTGACCGTGGCCGCCCGGGTGGCCGCCATGGCCGCCGAACTGGGGCTTTGCCGCCAGGTGTTGGTCTTAAACCGGTCGCTCCCCGGGCAGGCGCTGCCGGACATCCTCGGCCTGCCGCCCCTGGCCGTGGCCATCCCCCCCCTGCCCGGTCTCGCCGCCCGCCAACTGGACAACCCGTCGGTGCTGGGGCTTGCCGAGCAACCCGACATCGACGCGGCCATGGACGCCATCCTGGCCGCCCTGGCCGCCCCATTCCCGGATCAACCGCAACACCCGAGGTGTGCGCCATGCGCTACGTCATCGTAGGACTTCATGCGGCCGGACGCAGCGCCTGCGCCTGGCTGCGCCGGGCCGATCCCGCCGCCGAGATCGTGGGCGTGGACCCCGCGCCCCTGCCGGTCTATTCCCGGCCGCTGATCAGCTACGCCCTGGCCGGGGAGATGACCCCCGAGGCCATGACCGTGGCTGACGACGCCTTTTTTCAGTCCCTCGGGGTCACGTTGGCCCGCGAGCGGGCCGTGGCCCTGGACGTCGGCCGTAGCCGCGTGGGGCTGGCCTCGGGCCGCGAGGTCGCCTTCGACCGGCTGCTTCTGGCCTGCGGGGCCGGGCCGCGTCCGGCCGGGGTGGCGGGCCCCCTGAGCCACGA
>NZ_JAZHDB010000009.1:0-8286 GCF_036584575.1 Desulfolutivibrio sp. | reverse complement strand
AGCACCACCTTGACGGTGTGGGGGCTGGCGGCCTCCTGTCTGGGCATGGGGCAGCACAGGGTGGCCACGGGGATGCCGGGATCGTCGGCCATGGTCCGGGCCAAAAGCTCCAGATGGGCGGGATCGGCCAGGGGCTCGTCCCCCTGGAGATTGATGACGACGTCGGTCGGGATGGCGGCCATGGCCTCAATGATCCGCTCCGTCCCCGAGGCGTGATGGCGGCCGGTCATGACCGCCTCACCTCCGGCGTCGGTGACGGCCCGGGCGATGCGGGCGTCGTCCGTGGCCACCACGACCCGGTCCACCCCGCGCGCCGAAAGGGCCCGTTCCAGGACGCGCACGATCATGGGCTTGCCGCAGATGTCCGCCAGGGGTTTGCCCGGCAGCCGCGTGGAGGCGTAGCGCGACGGAATGACGATGGCGACGCGGCAGGCGTTCATGGGCGCAGGCATCCGGCGATGGCGCGCAGTTGGGCCACCAGGGGGGCCACCTCGGCGAAGGGGAGCATGACATGGGCGTCGCACAGCGCCTTGGACGGTTCCGGGTGGGTCTCGAAGAAAACGCCGCTGACATGCCCCGTGGCCATGGCCGCCCGGGCCAGGGCCGGGGCGAGATCGGGCTGGCCGCCGCTGGCATGGCCCAGGGCCCCGGGGAGTTGCACCGAGTGGGTGGCGTCGAAGACCACGGGACAGGCCGTGGCCTGGGCCATGAGCCCAAATCCGCGCATGTCCACGACCAGATTGTTGTAGCCGAACATCGTGCCGCGCTCGCAGACCAAAAAATTTCCCTCCCCGCGCCCGGCGGCCCGGGAGGCATGCCTGGCCTTGGCGATGACGTTGCCCATGTCCCAGGGGGCCAAAAACTGGCCTTTTTTATAATTCACGGGTTTTCCGGTCGCCGCAGCGGCCATGATCAGATCCGTCTGGCGGCACAAAAGGGCCGGCGTTTGCAAGACGTCCACGACCTCGGCCACGGGCCGCACCTGCCAGGTCTCATGCACGTCGGTCAAAACCAAAACGCCCAGCCTGCGCCGTATGGTGTCGAGAACCTCCAGCCCCCGATCCATGGACAGGCCGCGAAAACCGTCCACGGAACTTCTGTTGGCCTTGTCGAATGAGGACTTGAAAATCCAGGGGGTGGCTGTTTGGGAAAATATTTCCTGCAACGCGCAGGCGCTTTCGTACACAAAGTCCGTGCTTTCCATGACGCACGGCCCTGCGATGCAGAAAAAAGAAGAAAAATTTATCATGTCTCTTCTTAAAATGTTATCCTTTTCCCATACAAAACACTTTCATAATATTTTATTGCCTCTTTTATGTCTGGAAATATCGTCAAAACTCCTGCGTTCAGCACAGCAGCCTGATTGCAATACTCTCTGATGACTCCATAAAAATGGGACACCATGATGACCGACCGGTTGTTTGTCCTGTCAGCCAGCCTGCTCTTAAATTTTTCATTGAATCGTCTGTCGCCGACCGCTGACACCTCATCGATCAGGTAGCAGTCGAAATCCACCGTCATGGAGATGGCAAAGGCCAACCTGGCCCGCATGCCGGCCGAATACTTCCTGACCGGTTCGTACAGATAGCTCCCCAACTCGGAAAATTCCGCCACGTAGTCGAATGCGGACTGGAAATCCACCTCATAAATACGACAGATGAACCGAAGATTATCCACCCCGGAGAGTCCGCCAGCCAAGCCGCCCTGGAACGCCAGGGGCCAGGAGACGCTCATCGACCGCGAGACGGACCCGCTCGTCGGCTTCTCAATGCCGCCGATGATCCGGATCAGGGTGGACTTGCCAGCCCCGTTGCACCCGAGGATTCCCAGCTTCTCACCCTTTTTCACGGTAAAGCTGATATCGTTGAGAATCATCTTCGGACCGTGCCGCGTGGGATATGCTTTGAAGAGGTTTTTAATCTGAATCATCCAGAACCCCGCGACGCGTCAATTTCCGGCACAATGCCAGCCCGATATAGGTCAATATGATGTTTGCGGCAATCATATACTGCACACTATAATGCGTCTCTACTATATTCCCGAACAATCCATCACGCATCATCTCTGTGGCGTGTACCATCGGAGAAAGGAGCACATACCCCTGATACTGTGCAGGTATCCACGCCACCATGTAGAATGCGCCGGTTATAAATATGTGCGTTGCCGCAAGGAGTATTGCAATCCTCTGCCCAAACTTAAACAATCCTGAGATTGCGATTGCAATAAACGCAAAACTAATCCCATACCACTGAACAAAAATCCAAGAAAAAATCATCAACGCCGGGTCATTTGGAAAATCGATTACATCGAAAAACACCAGCGGGATAAAAAACAAAAAGCTAATCGTCGTGGAAAGACTCTGCACCACCCCTCTTGCGAGAATGATGTCTGCAACCTTGACATGTCTATGATAAAGCAAGGGAATATTCGCCTGCAAAGAGCCCAACACCCGCTGGATATGGAACCTAACGCCCCACAATACGGTATAACCCGAAATGGCGAAGGCGACGACGGGGATATCCCCAAAGGTATGCCCACGTACATAAAAAAGCCCCACCATGAACACCACGAAGATCAGGGGTTCGAGGACGAGGATGAGAAATCCGACGGATCTCTTCCCCGTTATCGCGAGAAACTCCCGCCGCAACACGGCATTAATGACCCGGTGCTGAATGCGCAGAGAATCGCTGAATGAAGACTGGCGTGGCGGCATGATTTACTCTTGATGCTCAAGGACACCGATCAGCAACATTCGTATCACGGCATACACGAAGAGCAACAACCCCGCCGCCGCAAGCGTGTTGATCACCCGCCGGGGATAGATGGCGCTATCCGGGATGTTCGGCAACACGATCCGCTCCAGATACAGTTGCTGCCGCTGCACCTCGGCCCGAGCCTGTTCCAGAGACGCCAGGGCCGTGGCCAGGCGATTTTCGGAAAACTCCCGGTCGAGTTTCAGGCGCTCATATTCGATCAGTTTCTGGGTCATGGATTCGGAGCCACCGGCGACCTTGGCCATTTCCAAGTTGATTTCCTTGCGCAACTCGCTGGCCCGCTTCTCCAAGGCCTTGATCTGCGGACTCTCCGACGCGAATTCACGATATTGGGCCAGTTGCCCGCGCACGGAGATCAACTCCGTCTGAAGTCTCGAAACCTGCTGCAGTTGCATGGTGGATTGCTGCGCCGGGTCGAACAGGGTTTCCTGATCCTGATAAGTCGACAACGCCAGGGCGCATTTCCGGGCCTCCGCCTCCGCCTCGTCCACTTCCTTCAAGGCGATGCTCACCATATCCCTTCTGGCCCTGTCATTGAGTTTGTTGATCAATCCTTCGCTCATGAACAACAACCCCTCGTTGATGTTAAAGGCATCGTGCGCTGAAAACGCCCGAACCTTCAACGTCGCAATAGAGGAAGTCGCATCGACATCCACGGTCACATGTTTTAAAAAATATTTGTACAATTCCTCAAAACTATCATCCATGCCAAGCGGATCAAAGCGGTTAATGATGTCGATGTTCGAATTCCCAAACGCCTTGCGGAGGTTGATGTTATCATTGATCACCTTTAGGGAATCGCGGGAAAGAACAAATGCCTTCACGGTATACGACTCTTCACGCACGCTCGACACGCCGATGCTATTCAATAAAATCCCTAGAGAGGAGGCGGCGTTCTTTCGCTCTGGTTGACGTACGACAAAGGCGCATTCGGATACATAAATATCGGACTCAAGGAATCCAAAATAAAGACCACACGCCAACATCGGAATAATAAAAATAATCACGAACGTTTTATTTTTATTAATATACGACAAAACGGGCTGCAACACGGAAGAACGTCGCGAAAAGGGCCCCACGCTCTTTTTCCGAAAAAAAAGGCGATCCTTTTTGTCTTTCATTTTTTTTACGAGATCATTCATATGTGCTTATGCCTACAGTGTGTGGAAGAGTCATTGAAAAACATCCGCCCTGCGATCCCAGAATGAGCGACGCGCTTGCAACGGTCATTCGCCGAAAAAACGTCATCCCCATAAACCGTCGTGAACCTTTCTTCCGTGTGAACGCTCCTTCCTGACCACAGGAAGTGAAAAAGCATGGCAGTTTTTGGTAATTCGCAAACACAGAACGACAACCATCTGCAATTGCAGAATATCCACGGGATTTCCCCGCCGTGGAGTGGGACTCCGCATGTTCGTGCGAGGCACGTATACTCCCAAACAAAGTCCACCCGCAACTGCGCGCCCCCCCTTTCCGCGCCTGGCAGGAGCGCCCGGCCATTGGCGCCCCCCGTGCGGGACCGCCGCGCCCGGGGGGAGCCGCAGAGAAGGAAGTCACGCCCGATGCATTGCAACAAACGCCGGGAACAGGCACAATCACGAAAGGCATGGGCGACCCGCAGGCTGCGGCGTCCCCCGGAATACCACCCCAAGGAGTCATCATGACCAAAGCGACAGACTATACCCTTTTTAGCGGCGGCGCGCAGGGCGCCGAGGCGGAATTCGGTCGCCAGGCCGAAAAATACGGCCTCCAGGAGGTCACCTACACCTTCGAGGGGCATAAAATCGAGCGTACCCGGGGCCTGCGCGTCCTGACCGCCGAGGAGCTGGCCCGCAAGGACGTCAGTTTAAGCTACGTCTCCAAGCTGCTCAACCGCAACTTCAGCAACGGCCCCCAGATCCGCATGGTCCTGCGGACCATCATGCATCAGGTGGATTCGGGCCTGGAAATCTTTGTGGTGGGGGTCATCCACGAGGACGGCACCGTCAAGGGCGGCACGGGCTGGGGAGCGGAGTTCGCCAAGATCTGCAACAAGCCCCTGTACGTCTTTTGCCAGGAGAAGGCGAAATGGTTCGCGTTCAAAGGCGTCCACCTCCAGCCGGTTGAGCCCCCGGTCATCACCCAGACCCATTTCACGGGAACCGGCACCCGGTTCCTTGAGGACTGCGGCCGTCAGGCCATCGCCGATCTGTTCGCCCGGTCCTTCGGCTAGCGCGGCGTCCGGGAATTCCCGTTATGGTTGGGCAAGTAGCAACACCTTGAAATTATGGTTTTTATTCAAAAAAATACATGTTTTTTGTGATGGCCGCACAAGCGCGGCGTCCCCGGGGTTGCCCGAGGCGGTCCATCCGGCCAAACCGGCAGGACCGGCTTGACGTCAAAAAGCACAGGCGTGTTTTTTGAGCGCGGCGCAAGACGCAGCTCCCGCTCCGATCTCCCGGCCCCCGGACGTCTGAAGCATCCGGGGGCCGGGTTCGGTCGAACCCATGGGTGTGGGCCCCAACGGCGCATCCTCCTGGCCATGCCGGGGGAACCCATTCCGAAAACCGCGCCAGAGCCAAAGGGAACGCTATGCGCATTGTCATCGTGGGCGCCGGCGAGGTGGGTTTCCACATCGCCAAGCGCTTCGCTTCCGAAGGCAAGGACGTGGTCGTCGTGGACACCAACGCCGAGGCCCTCAAACATGTGGGTGAACAGCTTGATGTCCTGACCGTACATGGTTCGGGATCGAGCCCCAAGATGCTCGTCGAGGCGGGCATCGCCAAGGCCCACATGCTCCTGGCCGTCACCAATTCCGACGACACCAATCTCATCGCCTGTTTTTTCGCCAACGTCCTGGCCCCCGGGGCGCGCAAGATCGTGCGCATCAAAAGCGAGGAATACGCCGACCACGCCTATGCCCTGGCCAAGGATCTGTTGGGGGTGAACCTGGTCATCAACCCCGACGTGGAGGTGGTGGAGTCCATCCTGCGGCTTTTGGCCGCTCCGGCGGCCGTGGAGATCAACGAGTTCGCCGACGGGCTGATCTGGATGGCCGGGGTGCGCCTGCCCCAGGATTCGCCGCTGGTTGGCCGCACGCTCACCGAGCTTCCCACGGTGACGGGGGAGTTGCGGGTCATGGTGGCCACCCTGGTCCGGGACGAAAAGCTCATCATCCCCACCGGGGCGGATCGGTTCCAAAGCGGCGACCACGTCTATTTCGCCTGCGAAAAGTCCGACCTGGACGCGGTCCTGGCCCGCTTCGGCTTCCACCACCCCCCCATCCGCAACATCCTCATCGTCGGCGGGGGGAAGATCGGGCTGCACCTGGCCATGATCCTGGAATCCCGGGGAAAAAACGTCAAACTCGTGGAGCGCGACCCGGATCGCTGCCGTGAGCTGGCCACGATCCTGGACAAAACCGTGGTGCTGGCCGGAGACGGCACCAATCACGAGCTTTTGGAGGAGGAAAACATCCAGGCCATGGACATGGTCATCGCCCTGACCGGCGACGAGGAGACCAATATCATCTCCTGTCTTTTGGCCAAGCGCCTGGGGGCGCGCAAGACCCTGACCCGGATCAACAAATTCGCCTACATGCCCCTGGTCAAGGCCATCGGCATCGATCAGACCGTCAGCCCCCGCCTGTCGGCCATCAACTCCATCCTGCGCCAGGTGCGGCGGGGCAAGATCATTTCCGCCGTGTCCATCAAGGACGAGGAGGTCGAGATCATCGAGGCCGTGGCCCTCGAAGACTCCGAGTTGGTCGGGCGACCGCTCAAAAATCTCACCGTACGCAAGTTCGCGCTCATCCTGACCGTCATCCGAGCCGGGAAGGTCATCATCCCCAGCGGCGAGACGGTCATTTTGCCCATGGACCGCATCCTGATCCTGGCCGCTTCCAAGGACGTTCCCCGGGTGGAACGGGTGCTGGCCGTCAAGGTGGAGCGCGACTAGATGCGCTGGCGGTTCGTCTTCAAGATCATCGGGGCCCTGGTGGCCTGCGTGGGCCTGTGCATGATTTTCCCCATCGCCTTTGCCCTGTATTACGGCGACGGAGGTCTTTTCCCGCTGGCCGTCTCCATGCTGGCCTCCATCGGCGTGGGGCTGACCCTCTACCTCATCTGCACGAATCCGGCCCCGACCCTGGGCATGAACCACCGCGAGGGGCTGGCCGTGACCACCCTCGGCTGGGTTGCGGCGGCCTTTGCCGGGGCATTGCCCTTTTACCTGGCCGGGATGCTGCCCTCGCTCACCGACTGCCTGTTCGAATCCATGTCCGGATTCACCACCACCGGGGCCTCGGTATTGGCCGACATCGAAAGCGTGGGGCACGGGCTGCTGTTTTGGCGCAGCATGACCCATTTCCTGGGCGGCATGGGCATCATCGTGCTGACCCTGGCCATCCTCCCCTTTCTGGGGGTCAGCGGCATGCAGCTCTACAAGGCCGAGGTGCCGGGGCCGAGCCCGGACAAGCTGCGGCCGCGCATCAAGGACACGGCGGCCACCCTGTGGGGGGTGTATCTGCTGCTTTCCCTGATCCAGGCAGCGCTTTTATATTTCGGCGGCATGAATCTTTTCGACGCCCTGTGCCACACCTTCGGGACCATGGCCACGGGGGGCTTCTCCACCAAAAACGCCTCGGTGGCGGCCTTCGACTCGGCCTACATCGACTGGGTCATCACCGTCTTCATGCTCCTGGCCAGCCTCAATTTCGCCCTGCACTATTATGTGCTCCTGGGCCGCCCCCGAGTCATGTTCAAGGATCCGGAATTCCGGATGTTCGCGACCATCTTCGCCGTCTTCGCCATCCTGGTGGCCGTCAACGTCCTGGGACAATACCAGGGCGATCCCGGCGAGGCCGCGCGCTACGGGGCATTCCAGGTGGCCTCCATCCTCTCCACCACGGGATTCGCCACCGCCAATTTCGAACTCTGGCCCCCCCTGTCCCAGTGTCTCCTGGTCCTGGCCATGTTCATCGGCGGTTGCGCCGGCTCCACCGCCGGCGGCATGAAGTGCATGCGGATTCTGGTGCTCGGCAGGCATTCCCATCGGGAGATCTTTCGACTGATTCATCCCCGGGCGGTCATCGGGGTCAAACTCGGAGGGCGGGTGGTGGCCCCGGAGATCATCGGCGCCATGTGGGGCTTCGTGGCCCTGTGGCTGGGGTTGACCTGCTTTTCCACGCTGGTTTTGGCGGCCTGCGGCCTGGACATGGCCACTTCGTTTACAGCGGTGTTGGCCTGCATCGGCAACGTCGGCCCGGGGTTCGGGTCGGTGGGGCCGATGGACAACTATTCCCAGCTTCCAGGCCTGGCCAAGTGGTGCCTGATCATGTGCATGCTTCTGGGCAGACTGGAGATATACACCGTGGTGGCCCTTTTCGCACCGGAGTTCTACCGGAAGTAGCCGTCGGCGACGCCCCTGCCGGACCTCATTCCCCGGAGGACTTCTCCCTGCCCGCCTGGGCGGCCTGCTCCCGCTCCTGCTCCATGGCCATGGCCCCGGCGGCGGCCCCGGCCATGGCCGCGCG
>NZ_JAZHDB010000008.1:0-33697 GCF_036584575.1 Desulfolutivibrio sp. | reverse complement strand
ACGGCATGACCTTTACCGGATTCAGGAATTTCGTGAACCCGCTGTGCGCCGAGAGCATCGCCCCCGGCGCGTCGCGGTCCCTGCCCTGCCAGGTATCGCGATCTTCGAGGCTCTGGCGGATGTCGCGGATGACGCCGGATTTGTCGGCCGCCCAGGCCGGGGCCAGCAGTTCGCCCGGGGCCGGGTCGGCGTTAATGCGCTCCACGACCATGTCCGCGCGCAGGCGGGCGATGGCGGCGGCGGCCAGGGCCACGTAGTCCGGACGGTTCATGGGCTGGTAGCCGCCCGAGCGCCACAGGGCCTCCAGGCGGCTGCCCCGGACCACCAGGGTGTTGTGGAGTTTTACGGCCTGGACCGGGAGGGAGGCCACGAAATCGATGGTGGCCAAAAAATCGTCCGGGGACTCGCCAGGCAACCCGGCCATGACGTGGGCGCAGAGGATGAGCCCCCGGGATGCGGCGGCCTGGGCGGCCCAGGCGAAGCAGGCCGCGTCGTGGCCCCGGCCGATGCGGGCAAGCGTGGCGTCGTTCGCCGATTGCAGGCCGATCTCCAGGCGGCGTTCGGCATGCGGGAAGGCGGCGATGAGGTCGAGCTTTTCCGGGTCCAGGCTGTCGGGTCGGGTTCCCAGGCACAGGCCGGAAAGGCCGGGCAGGCGGGCGATGGCGTCCAGGGCGGCGGCGAGTTTTTGGGCCGGGCCATGGGTATTGGAAAAGGACTGGAGATAGGCCCACAAAAGGGGCGCGCCGGGGCGGCCGGAGAATCTGGCGGTCAGGCGGTCCCATTGCGCCCGCAGACCGAATCCTTTATGGAGGAGTCCGGTGCCCGACCCGGACTGATTGCAGAACACGCATCCCCCGTGCGCCAGGGTTCCGTCCCGATTGGGACAGGTGAACCCCGCGTCGAGGGGGATTTTGCGCGCCCGCCTGCCCAGGCGGCGCAGGCACGAGGTCGCCAGGGTTTGGTAGCGCATAACCGGGTCCGCCCACATGTTGACAACGCCTGCGGAATAAACGAACAACGGGCGTTTCACGATTCCACTGCCGCGAAATGTGGGGGAAGAGAGGATATATGTCCAGAATTTTGGATCGGCTGCTCGGCCTTTTTTCGAACGACTTGGCCATCGACCTGGGGACGGCCAACACCTGCGTGTTCGTCAAGGGCAAGGGCATCGTCTTGTCCGAACCGTCGGTGGTGGCGGTCAAAAAGGACCACCGGGGCGTGAACAAGGTCTTGGCCGTGGGGATCGAGGCCAAAAAGATGCTCGGCCGCACCCCCGGCAACATCGTGGCCATCCGTCCCATGAAGGACGGCGTGATCGCCGACTTCGAGGTCACCGAGGCCATGCTTCGGCATTTCATCACCAAGGTCCACAATTCCAGGCGGCTGGTGCGCCCGCGCATCATCATCTGCGTGCCCACGGGCATCACCCAGGTGGAGAAGCGAGCGGTCAAGGAGTCGGCCCAGTCCGCAGGCGCGCGCGAGGTCTACCTCATCGAGGAGCCCATGGCCGCGGCCATCGGGGCCAACCTGCCCATCACCGAGCCCACCTCCAACATGGTGGTGGACATCGGCGGCGGCACCACCGAGGTGGCCGTGATCTCCCTGTCCGGCGTGGTCTATTCCAAATCGGCCCGGGTCGGCGGCGACAAGATGGACGAAGCCATCATGCAGTACGTCAAGCGCAAGTACAACATGCTCATCGGCGAATCCACGGCGGAACAGATCAAGATCCAGATCGGCTCGGCCCACCACTCCACCAGCACCGGGGAGATGGAGGTCAAGGGCCGGGATCTGGTCACGGGCATCCCGCAAAACATCGTGATCACGGCCGAAGAGGTGCAAAAGTCCATCTCCGAGCAGGTGGAGAGCATCGTCCAGGCCGTGCGTATCGCCCTGGAGCAGACGCCTCCGGAACTGGCGGCGGACATTGTGGACAGGGGCATCGTGCTCACCGGCGGCGGCGCGCTCCTTCGCGGGCTGGACCAGCTCCTTCGCGAGGAAACGTCACTGCCCATCACCGTAGTGGATGACCCCTTGTCCACGGTCGTTCTCGGATCCGGGAAGGCCTTGGACAATCTCGACGTGCTCAAGGAGGTCACGATAGATTAAGCCCACGCCGCAGCGGATCATTTTCGGCCTGCTTGTCGTCCTTTTTCTCTATCTCGGCCTGTTCACCTGGAACATCCGCACCGGATACGTGGATGCCCTGGCGAGCTATACGGGCCTGGAATTCGCCAAGTGGGTCTTGGCGCCGGGAAAATGGGCCGCCTCGCGGGTCTCTTCTTTCTGGGACCGCTACGTCTATTTCGTGGGGGTTCGAGAAGAGAACGACAGCCTGCGCGCCTCGCTCGCCGAGGCCACGCAGGAGCTCGGCCTTTTGCGGGAGAAGGCGGCCGAGGCCGAGCGCTTGGCCCGCATCCTGACCATCCGTCCCCCCGTGGGCTGGTCCCGGCAGGGGGCCAGGGTCATCTCCCACCGCCTGGGACCCAACGCCGCCCTGGAAACCGTGCTCCTGGACAAGGGGGCCTTGGACGGCCTGGAGGTCAACACCCCGGTCACCGGCCCGGACGGCGTCATTGGGCGGCTTTTGCGCCTAAGCCCGACGGCGGCCACGGTGCTTCTGGTCACCGACCCCAACAGCCGCATCCCCGTCACCTCCCAGAAAAACCGCACCCAGGGCATCATCAAAGGCGAAGGGGCCAACCGCGAGATGGTGGTGCAATACGTGGCCCTGGGCGCGCCGCTGGAGGAGGGGGAGCTTCTGGTGACCTCCGGCCTGGAGGAAATTTTCCCCAAGGGGCTGCCCGTGGCCCGGGTGACCGAGGTGGGTCGCAAGGGGCCGTCGCTTTTCCAGACGGTCTATGCCGAGCCGCTGTTCGACGCCAGACGCCTGGAGGAGGTGGCCCTTTTGGCCAAGAACCCGCAAGAGGGCCGCGTCCAGGCGGAACCCGGGCCCGGAGGCGTGGCCGAGCAGAAAGAGCCGGTGGCGGACCCCGTCTCCCACAGCCTGTCGGTCAAAGTGGCGCCGCCGGACCCCTCGGGGCGGGCCCCGGGTCTGGCGCCGCCGCGTCCGGCCCCCGCGCCGGGGACAGAACGGAAAAAGCCGCCCCGGAGCGGCCCGTGAACGCCTTCGCCATCGCGTTCTGGTCCATGTTCACCCTGGCGGGCGTCTGGCTGCAAGGCATGATCCCCGGGGTGGACTTCCTGGCCCCAGGGCTTATCCTGTGCCTGCAGGAAGAAAAATGGACGGTCTCGGCCTGGCTCGGGCTGGCCTGGCTTTTCATCCAGGAGGGCACGGGCAGCCTGGCCTTCGGCACCGGGCTTTTGTGGTACGGAGCCCTGGTCGGGTTGTACTATTTCGGGCACTGGCTGTTTGAGGCCAAGAATTTTTTGTTCATGTTCATCCTGGGCATCTGCCTTGGAATCTTGCACCTCATCCTGTCCCACGTCATGGCCGTGCTCCAGGACTGGACCCTGCCGGCCGACAGGATCCTGGTGGAAGGACTCCTCCAGGCCTTGATTTTTCCTGTGGAATGGGGCCTTGTCTACCTGATCTACAACCATCTGCCGGAAAATCCCCATGCGGTTTGAGTCTGACACCCAGCACGCCCCACGCTCCGGCCTGATCCTTTTGCAGGTCATGGTCTTCGGGCTGTTTTGCCTGTTCACCCTGCGGTTTTGGTACCTCCAGGTCCACAAAGGTGAGCAGTTCGCCCAAAAAGCCCTGGACAACCAGATGCGCCAGGTGCTCATCGATTCGGCCCGGGGTCGGGTGTGGGACAGCACGGGCCGCCCCGTGGCCGTGAGCGAACCCTCGTTCGCCCTGGGACTGGTGCGCGAGGACTGCGAGAACGTGGAGGCCACCCTGGCCAAGGTGGCCCAATGGACCGGGGCCGACCCCGCCGCCCTCATGGAGACCTACAAGCGCGGCAAAAAGCGGGTCAAACCCTTCGAGCCGCTGATTCTGGTCACCGACCTGTCCTACGAGGCCCTGGCCCACATTGAGGCCAACGACATCTTCTGGCCGGGGCTTGAGATCGTGGTCCGCCAGAAACGCCACTATCCCGAGGGCTCGCTGATGGCCCATATCCTGGGATATGTGGCCGAGGCCAACGAAGAGGAGCTGGAAAAAAACCAGGCCTTGTCCTTGGGCGATTCCGTGGGCAAGCAGGGTCTGGAACTGACCATGGAGAACTGGCTGCGCGGGGCCAAGGGCAAAAAGCAGGTCGAGGTGGACGCCCTGGGCCGCCAGCACAACGAACAGGTGATCGTGGAACCTGCGGCGGGCAACAACATCGCCCTGTCCATCGATCTGGATCTGCAACGCCTGGCCACCGGACTCCTGGACGGACAGGCCGGGGCCATCGTGGTGCTCGAGCCGGATTCGGGAAAATTGCGGGCCCTGGTCAGCCAGCCCGCCTACGACAACAACCTGTTCGTTCTGGGCGTACCCCAGGACAAATGGGCCGAACTTCGCGACAACCCCATGCATCCCATCCAGAACCGCACCACCCAGGGCCTGTACCCGCCGGGGTCGGTGTTCAAGCTTCTGGTGGCGGCGGCCGGGCTTTCCGAGGGCTTCATCACGTATAACGACGGCGTGGTGTGCACGGGCTCCTATCAGCTTGGCAACCGCAAGTTTCACTGCTGGAAAAAGGGCGGCCACGGCTATGTGGATCTGCGCCGGGCCTTGGTGCATTCCTGCGACGTCTATTTCTACAAGCTCGGGGAACGCATGGGCATGGACCGCATCAACGCCTACGCCAAGGCCAGCGGCTTCGGCCTGCCCACCGGGGTGGATCTGCCCCATGAAAAGGCCGGACTCATCCCGTCGCGGGAGTGGAAGAAAAAACGGTTCGGCGAGGCCTGGACCCGGGGCGAGACCTTGAACGCCTCCATCGGCCAGGGATACGTGCTGGTGTCGCCGCTTCAGGTGGCCCGGTACGTCGGGGCGCTGCTAAACGGCGGCAAGCTCCTCAAGCCCTCCCTGTTGCGCGACGAGCCTCCCGAGGTCCAGGGGGTCTTGCCCCTGGCTGGCGAGCACCGGGATTTTCTGGTGGAGACCATGGTGGATACGGTCCAGGGCGGCACGGCCAGACGGCTTTTGCGTCCCGACGCCCGGGTGGGCGGCAAGACCGGAACGGCCCAGGTGGTCAAGCTCATCAACGCCGACCAGCGCCGCAAGGCTGCGGACATGCCCTATAAATACCGGGATCATGCCTGGCTGGCCTCCTTCGGTGAAAAAGACGGCAAGCGCTATGTGGTGATCGTGCTCGTGGAACACGGCGGCCACGGCGGCGAGGTGGCCGGTCCCATGGCCAAGGTCATCTACGACTATCTCTTCGGCCCGCCCCCGGGCAAAACCGCCGTGCAGGCGGATCCCGTCATCCATCAACTGGAGGCCGGGGACTAAGCCCGGCGTCAGCGCGTACCCCCATGTCCCCCATCGACCGCAGACTCATCGTCAGCGTCAACTGGCCCCTCCTGATCCTGGCTCTGGCGATTTTCGCCGTGGGCGTCCTCAACCTCTATTCGGCCAGCGGCTTCCGCATGGGCGAGGAGGTGTCCCTCCAGTCGTATTTCAACAAGCAGATCATCTGGGGCGGCTGCGGCCTGTTCGCCATGCTGCTGGTGGTCCTGGTGGACTACAAGCACCTGGGCAACGTGGCCTGGCCGCTTTTTTTCGTGACCATCCTGCTTTTGATCCTGGTGCTTTTGACGGGCAGGACCGTGTCCGGGGCCAGGAGGTGGATCGAAATCGGCAGTTTCAATTTCCAGCCGAGCGAACTGGCCAAGTTCGCGGTGCTCATCCTCGGGGCCAAGCTTTTGGCCAAAAGGTCCGAGAAGCTCGGCTGGTTCGAGTTGTTCGTCGTGGTCGGGCTGGGGCTTGTGCCGGCCCTGTTGGTGATCGTGGAGCCGGATCTGGGGACGGGCCTGAACATCCTGCTGCTTTTGTGCGGGCTCATTTTGTACCGGGGCATCTCCGGACCTGTGTTCAAGAGCCTGCTGGTGGCTGTGCCGGTGCTTCTGCCCTGCGGCTGGTTCGTGCTTAAACCCTACCAGAAGCAGCGCATCCTGACGCTTCTCGATCCGGAGAAGGATCCGCTGGGGACGGGCTACCATATCATCCAGTCGCGCATCGCCATCGGGTCGGGGCAGATGTGGGGCAAGGGATTTTTGGAAGGCACCCAGAGTCAATTGCGCTATTTGCCTGAAAAACATACAGATTTTGCCTTGGCGGTGTTTGCCGAGGAATGGGGTTTTGTGGGCTGCATCGCCCTTTTGGTGCTGTTTTGTTTTTTCCTTTTGCAGATTTACGCCACGGCCAGAACCTCCAAGGATCGCTTCGGCAGTTTCCTGGCGGCCGGGGTCTTTTTCTATTTTTTCTGGCAAATCCTCATCAACATGGGTATGGTTTTGGGAATCATGCCGGTGGTGGGAATCCCCCTGCCGTTTATCAGCTACGGGGGCAGCGCCACCATCGTCAATTTTTGTCTGGTGGGAATCGTCGTCAACGTCTCCATGCGTCGGTTTGTCTTCAAGAAATCGTGACGCGAGCGCCGGTGCGGGAACGTGACGGCAGAAGGGTGTTTATGGGTAAAAACGAGATCAACGCCTTTCTCGGGGCCGGGACGTCCTACCAAGGCCGCCTGACATTCCATGGCATTGTGCGCATCGACGGCGAGTTCGACGGGGATATCGTTTCCGACGGCACGCTCATGGTGGGCAAGGCCGCCCAGGTGTCGGGACGCATCCAGGTGGCCCGGCTTTTTTGCGGCGGCCTGGTGGAGGCCGAGGTGGCTGCGGCAGGCAAGGTGGTGTTGCACAAGGGCGGTGTCTTTCGAGGCGTTTTGCGGACGCCGACGCTGGTGGTTGAGGACGGGGCCAAAATCGAGGGCCAGGTGGTCATGGGCGACTTTGCCGAGTCGCACCCGGCCATTTCATCCGCCGCCGCCGAACAGCCCGGATGACCGGGGTTTTCGGCCCGTGGCGAACGCCTGGCAGGCCCGTCAGGAGTCGCTATTTGGGAAAAAATGCTTTACAGGCCGTGTGAAATCGGCTACAGGCGCTCTCTGACTTTGCAAAAAATTTCACAACCTCCCGGAGGGCGTCGATGATTGATCTTGACTACACCTTTCTCGTCCAGCTCATCAATTTTGTCCTCATCCTGATCCTCTTCAACGTGCTTCTGGTGGCGCCCATCCGGAAAATCATGAAACAGCGTGCTGATTTCATGGGAACCCAGATGGAAAGCATCGAGAAATTCGCCTCGTCGTCGGACAAAAAGCTGGCCGATTACGAAAAGGCCCTGGATGACGCCCGCAAGGCCGCCACGCAGGATCGCCTGGCGTTGAAGCAGCAGGGGCTCGACCAGGAAAAAGATATTCTGGCCAAAGTCGGGACGGATGTCGCCGAGTCGCTCGGCAAGGCCCGTACCGAGATCGCCTCGCAGACCAAGGCCGCCAAGGGCGTCCTGGAAGCTGGCGTGGACGCCATGGCGAAAAAGGCCGTTGGCAGGATTTTAGGCGGCGTGGCGTAGGGACCGGTTCGGTTGCCGGGTATTTCCTAAGAGAAAGGGAGGGGTGCATTGAAAGGTTTCATCAAAGTGACCGCCGTGGGGGCGCTGCTGGTTCTGGCCATGGCCGCCGTCGCGTGGGCGTCGGCCGAGGGTGGCGAGGCGCATGGGCTCAACTGGAAGGATTTCGGGTTCCGCGTCATCAACTTCGTTTTGGTAGTTGGGGTCATCTGGAAACTGGCCGGGAAAAAGATGGGCGATTTTTTCCGTGGCCGCCGCGTGCAGATTGAAAACCAGCTCTCCGATCTTGAAACCCGCAAAGTCGAAGCCGAGAAACGCTTAAAGACCATTGAGGCCTCGATCGCCAATCTTGAGGCCGAAAAGCGGCAGATTGTGGACGAGTACCGCAGGCAGGGCGAGGCGTTGCGCGACTCCATCGTCGCGGCCGCCGAAGAGAAGGCCGTCGCGATCAAGGCCCAGGCCGCCGTGACCGCCGAGCAGGAAACCAAACTGGCCGTGGAGCGTCTGCGCGCCGAGATGGCCGACATGGTTGTGGATGCCGCCCGGGGGATGCTCGCCGGGAAGCTTTCGGAGAAGGATCAGGACAAGCTGGTGGATGAATATTTAACAAAGGTGGTGTTCAATTGACCGGGAACATTATCGCTCGCAGATATGCCAAAGCCCTTTTTTCCCTCGGGCTTGGGCAGGGCGGCGATGCCGTCTCCGCCTACGGCAAGGATCTGGAAGAGTTGGCTGCGGTCCTGGAGAATGTGCCTGAGCTTATGCGGGTCTTCGCCAATCCCATCTTCGTCGCCGCTGAAAAGAAGGCGGTGCTGGACGGGGTGTTGGCCAAGCTCGCCGTAAGTCCCATGGTCAAGAATTTTCTGGGGCTTCTGGCGGAGAAGGAGCGTCTGGCCTTCCTGCCCGAGATCGCGGTCTATTTTCGGACCCTCCTGGACGAAGCCCAGGGTGTGGTGCGCGGCCGGTTGGTCACCGCCCTGAACCTTGCCGAAGCTCGCCGGGATCAAATCAAATCCAAACTGGAGGCCCAGACCGGCAAGAAGCTGGTTTTGGACTTCGCTGTCGATCCGGAAATCCTTGGCGGCGTCATGCTCAAAGTCGGCGACAAGGTTCTGGACGCGAGCCTTCGCGCCCAACTGCAGATATTGAAAGAACAAATCAAGAGGGGTGATTAGGGCCATGCAAATCAAAGCGGAAGAGATCAGCCAGATTATCGAGAAGCAGATCCAGAATTACGAGTCTCGCGTGGAGATGAGCGAGACCGGGACCGTGCTGTCCGTCGGCGACCAGATTGCCCGCGTCTACGGCGTGCAGAACGCCATGGCCATGGAGCTTCTGGAGTTCCCCGGCGGCGTCATGGGTCTGGTGCTCAACCTGGAAGAGGACAACGTGGGTGTGGCCCTTCTGGGTGAAGACACGCACATCAAGGAAGGCGACCAGGTCAAGCGCACCGGGAAAATCTTCTCCGTGCCCGTCGGACAGGCCGTCGCCGGCCGGGTCATCGACCCCCTGGGCAACCCCATCGACGGACTGGGACCCATCGAAAGCAACGAAACCCGTAACGTCGAAATCAAGGCCCCGGGCATCATCGCCAGAAAGTCCGTGCATGAGCCCATGTACACCGGGCTCAAGGCCATCGACGCCATGACCCCCATCGGCCGGGGACAGCGCGAGCTGATCATCGGCGACCGTCAGACCGGCAAGACCGCCGTGTGCCTGGACGCCATCCTGGCCCAGAAGGGACAGGGCGTGTACTGCTTCTACGTGGCCGTGGGTCAGAAGAAATCCACCGTCGCCCTGGTGGCGGAGACCCTGCGTCGCTACGGGGCCATGGAATACACCACCATCATTTCGGCCACTGCCTCCGAGCCCGCCTCGCTGCAGTTCATCGCGCCCTACTCCGGCTGCACCATGGCCGAGTATCACCGCGACGACGGCCGTCATGCCCTGATCATCTACGACGATCTGTCCAAGCAGGCTGTCTCGTATCGCCAGATGTCCCTGCTTCTGCGCCGCCCCCCCGGTCGTGAGGCCTTCCCCGGCGACGTTTTCTACTTGCACTCGCGCCTTCTGGAGCGCGCCTCCAAGCTCAACGACAAGCTGGGCGCCGGATCGCTGACCGCCCTGCCGATCATTGAAACCCAGGCCGGCGATGTGTCCGCGTACATCCCGACCAACGTCATCTCCATCACCGACGGTCAGGTGTACCTGGAGCCCAACCTGTTCAACGCCGGTATCCGTCCGGCCATCAACGTCGGCCTGTCGGTCTCCCGCGTCGGCGGCGCGGCCCAGGTCAAGGCCATGAAACAGGTCGCGGGCACCCTGCGCCTGGATCTGGCCCAGTACCGCGAACTGGCGGCCTTCGCCCAGTTCGGCTCGGACCTGGACAAGGCCACCCAGATCAAGCTCAACCGTGGCGCGCGCATGGTCGAGTTGCTCAAGCAGCCTCAGTACCGCCCCATGGCCGTCGAGGAGCAGGTGATTTCCCTGTTCGCCGGAACCCGGGGGTTCATGGACGATGTGCCCGTCGATGCCGTTCGCAAATTCGAGGAGGGTCTCCTGGAATTCATGCGCAACGCCAAAAGCGACGTGGTGGCGGCCATCAAGGAGAAGAAGGCGCTTGACGAGGGGCTTATCGCCAGCCTCGGCGCGGCCATCGAGGAGTTCAAGAAGGGCTTCAAGGCCTAGTGCCGGAAGGGGGAAGCCATGCCTGCGCTGAAAGACGTCAAGGTTAAGATAAACGCGGTCAAAAAGACCAAGCAGATCACCAAGGCCATGAACATGGTGGCCTCGGCGAAACTGCGCAACGCCCAGGCGCGCATCGAGCGCTTCCGGCCTTACGCCGACAAGTTCTACGAGATGCTCGGCGATCTGGCCAAGGGCGCCGATCCTTCGGTGCATCCGCTTTTGGAGCCGCACGCGGAGATTAAGACGGTCCTTCTGGTCGTCATCACCTCCGACCGGGGACTGTGCGGGGCGTTTAACAACAACATCACCACCATGGCCCAGAAGATGGCCCGCAAAAAGGCCGCCGAGGGCAAGACCGTCAAGGTCGTGTGCGTGGGACGCAAAAGTCGCGACACCTTCCGGCGTTCCGAGTTTGAGACTGTCCAGGCCTACGTCAACGAGATGAACACGTTCGACTTCACCCTGGCCACCCGGATCGGCGCCGAGGTCATCGGCGGCTATGTGGGCGGAACCTACGACGAAGTGATCATGTGCTTTGGCAGGTTCATAAGCCTGGCCCGCCAGGAACCGACCCAGCTCACGGTGCTTCCCCTGTCCCCCGAGGAACAGGCCGACGCGCCGAAGGAAACCGGGGGCGGTTTGGAGTACATCTACGAACCGTCGGTGGAAGGGCTCCTCGCGGAGCTTCTGCCCCGGTTCATCAACGTCCAGCTCTATCGTGGACTGCTCGACACCTCTGCCAGCGAACATGCCGCACGCATGAGGTCCATGGATAACGCCACCAGAAACTGCGACGACTTGGTGAGTTCGCTCACCCTGGTCTACAACAAGGCCCGGCAGGCGGCCATCACCAAGGAACTGATGGATATCGTCGGCGGTTCCGAAGCACTCAAAGGATAGGGGGCTAGTGTAAATGAGCGCGAATATCGGAAAAATCGTGCAGGTCATCGGCGCCGTCATCGACGTCGAGTTCCCCGAGGGCAAACTGCCGAGTATCTTAAACGCCCTCGACATCAAAAACACCAACAACGTCTATGCTCCCGACCTGGTGGTCGAGGTGGCGCAGCACCTGGGCGACAACGTGGTCCGGTGCATCGCCATGGACTCCACCGACGGTCTGGTGCGCGGCATGGACGCCACGGATACCGGCGGTCCCATCCGCATGCCCGTGGGCAAGGCCTCCCTTGGCCGCATCCTGAACGTGGTCGGCCGTCCCGTGGACGAGATGGGTCCGGTCAACACCGACATGACCATGCCGATTCACCGTTCGGCCCCGGCCTTCGTGGACCAGAGCACGACCATCGAGCTTTTGGAGACCGGCATCAAGGTCATCGACCTCTTGATCCCCTTCCCCAAGGGCGGCAAGATGGGCCTTTTCGGCGGCGCCGGCGTGGGCAAGACCGTCGTTCTGATGGAGCTCATCAACAACATCGCCAAGCACCACGGCGGCCTGTCGGTCTTCGCGGGCGTCGGCGAGCGGACCCGTGAAGGCAACGATCTGTATCACGAGTTCAAAGACGCCGACATCCTGAGCAAGGCCGCACTTGTTTACGGCCAGATGAATGAGCCTCCAGGAGCCCGTGCCCGCGTGGCGCTTTCGGCCCTGACCTGCGCGGAGTACTTCCGCGATGTGGAAGGCCAGGACGTGCTGCTGTTTATCGACAACATCTTCCGGTTCACCCAGGCCGGTTCCGAAGTCTCGGCGCTGCTTGGCCGCATGCCTTCGGCGGTCGGCTACCAGCCGACCCTGGGCACCGACCTTGGCGCCCTGCAGGAACGCATCACCTCGACCAACAAGGGTTCGATCACCTCGGTGCAGGCCGTGTACGTGCCCGCCGATGACTTGACCGACCCCGCGCCGGCCACCACGTTCTCGCACTTGGACGGCACCCTGGTCCTTTCGCGTCAGATCGCCGAGCTTGGCATCTACCCTGCGGTGGATCCGCTTGACTCCACCTCGCGCATCCTGGACCCCTTGGTCCTGGGCGGCGACCACTACGTCACGGCCCGCGAAGTTCAGCAGATCCTGCAGAAGTACAAGGATCTTCAGGACATCATCGCCATCCTGGGCATGGACGAACTCTCGGACGAAGACAAGCTCACCGTGTCCCGGGCCCGGAAGATTCAGCGCTTCCTGTCCCAGCCCTTCTTCGTCGCCTCGCAGTTCACCGGCAAGGAAGGCCGCTATGTGAAGCTTGAAGATACCATCAAGGGCTTCAAGGAAATCATCGAAGGCAAGCACGACGACATTCCCGAGGGCGTTTTTTACATGGTCGGCGACATTAACGAGGTCATTGAAAACGCCAAGAAAGGATAACTTCCATGGCACAATTGCTCCTGGAAATCGTCACTCCGGATAAACTTGTCCTGAGCAACAGCGTGGATTACGTGGGCGCGCCGGGCCTTCTGGGCGAGTTCGGCATCCTGCCCAACCACATCCCGTTTCTGTCGGCTCTGGGCATCGGCAGCCTGATGTACAAGATGAGCGGGAAAAACCACTACGTCTTCGTCTCGGGCGGATTTGCCGAAGTATCGGGCAACAAGGTCACGGTTTTGGCCGAAGTCGCCGAGAAGCCGGAGGACATCGACGTGGAGCGCGCCAGAAAGGCCCAGGAACGGGCCAAGGCGCGCCTGGAAAAGGCCCAGGAAAACATCGACTTCGCCAGGGCCCAGGCCGCATTGCAGCGTTCCATCCTGCGCATGAAGGTGCGCGACGCAGCATAGCCGGGCCTTTTGGGGCGCCCGCCTCGGCGGGAAAAGTGAGAGCACGCAATACCGGCGGGCCGCTTCGGCGGCCCGCTTTTTTTAATCCCCGGGAGTGGTTGTGGTCGGTATTTCCGCTGGCATTGTCTGGTTGCTCTGTTTCATGACGGCCGTGGTTCTCGGGCTGGTCCGTGGCCGGTTCGTCACTCCACGGCTGGGAGAAGCCCGTGCGAGACGCCTCATGACGCTGGTCATGTGTCTATGTATTTATATTTATACCTGGATCATGATGCATTTTTGGGGAGAAACCTCTGTATGGACAGCTCTCAAAGTTGGAGTAAGCTGGACCGTGGCCACGTTTGTTTTTGAATGCACCATGGGGATGGTGCTCATGAAAAAGTCTTGGTCTGAAATCATGGCCGACTACAATGTTTGTCATGGAAGATTGTGGCTATTGGTACTTGTGTCCACATTGACGGCGCCGTTGGCATGTTGGATCATTACCGTATGATTTTTAGCAGGAATGCGGGTTATGAACACTTTCGTACATAAAAAAAAGATGATATAAAGGCTGCTATTGAACAAGAGTTCGGGACGTTCTCGCCGTTCGCAGTAACGAGGGGCGATCCCCTGGATGGAGGAGGCTCCATGGCCAGGAAATTGCTGCTGGAAGTGGTGAACCCGGAGCGTTTGGTTCGGAAGCAAAGCGTGGACTATGTGGACGCGCCGGGTCTTTTGGGAGGTTTCGGCATCCTCCCCGGACACGTGCCGTTTTTATCGGCGCGGGGCATCGGGAATATGCTGTACCAAAAGGACGGTCGGCTTCGGTACCTGTTTGTCGCGGGCGGTTTTGCAGAGGTCTCGGGGGGATACGGTCATCATCCTGGCGGAGGTTGCCGAACTGCCCGAGGAGATCGTTTTGGATCGGGCCAGAAAGGCCAGGCAGCGGGCCGTGGAACGTCTTGAGGCGAAACGCCGGGAGCGGATTGACTATGCCCGGGCCAAGGCGGCCTTGCAGCGGTCGATCATGCGCATGAGGCGCCGGGAAGAGGCCACGCTGGCAGGTTCCGGCAGCAGATAATCATCACGCTGGATTGCGGAGGGGCACGATGACGATGTTTGGAAGGGTAGGCGGCCTGGTCTTGGCCGCTGGCAAGGGCGTCCGGATGCATTCCGAGACGCCCAAGGTATTGCGGGCCATTCTTGGTGAACCCATGTTGTCGTATGTCCTTCGCGCCTGCGCCTCGGTCTGTGAGGATCGGATCCATGTGGTGGTGGGATACGGGGCGGATACGGTGCGTCAGGCCTTTCCGGAAAGGGAAGGCCGCTTTGTGGTCCAGGACCGGCAGCTTGGCACCGGCCATGCTCTGGCCACGGCCCTGCCGGTCCTTGTGGCTGCGGGATATGAGCATGTCCTGGTGCTCAACGGCGACATGCCGCTTTTGTCCCGGGAGATTCTGGCCGGTTTCGTGGCCGAGGCCATGGCCCAACAGGCGGATGTGGCCTTTGTGTCCATCGAACTGGACCATCCCGGTTCCTATGGCCGGGTGGTGCGCGCGTCGGGCGGGGTCAGCATCGTCGAGGCCAAAGATTACGACGAATCGCGACATGGTGCGGCCTCCGGGGAGATCAACGCCGGCATATATTTCCTGCGCCTGTCCGTGGCCCAAAAACTTGTGCCGCTTTTGCGCAATGAAAACCAAAGCGGCGAATTTTACATCACCGATCTGGTGGAGATGACCACCCAGTCCGGCGGCGTGGTGGCGGCCATCAACCGGGGACGGGACGCCGCCCTGCTTGGAGTCAATTCCCCTCGGGAATTGTCGATGGCCGAAGAGACGCTGCGGGCGGGTCTTGTGGACGCCCTGTACGATCAGGGGGTTTTAGTGCGCAACCCCGGACAGGTCCGGGTGGGGCCGCGGGTGGCCATTGCCCCGGGTGTGGAGATGACCGGTCCCTGTGAGCTGTATGGCGACACGGCCGTCGGGGCAAAGGCGAAAGTGGGCTCCCACGTCTGGATTCGCGACAGTAAGCTGGCCCAGGGATGCGAGATACTGCCCTTTTCCCATCTGGACGAGGCTCAGGTGGGCCCGCTGTGCAAGGTGGGGCCTTTTGCCCGCTTGCGGGCCGGGGCTGTCCTTTGCGAAGACGCCCGGGTGGGCAACTTCGTGGAGGTCAAAAAGTCCGTCCTGGGCCGGGGCGTCAAGGCCGGACATCTGACCTATCTGGGCGATGCCGAGGTGGGGGCCGGAACCAACGTGGGGGCCGGAACTATCACCTGCAATTATGACGGCAAAAACAAACACGCCACGGTCATCGGCGAAAATGCGTTCATCGGCAGCAACACCTCACTGGTGGCGCCCGTGACGATTGGGGCGGATGCGTTGATTGGCGCTGGTTCCGTCATCACCCACGACGTTCCGGACGGCGCGCTCGCCGTGGCCCGGGGGCGTCAGAACAATATCGTACGAAAAACGCCAGCGTCTTGATTTTCGCCGTGGAAGAGGCTAGGAATACTTTTTATGGATATATTCGAAGCCCTGGAAGATCGCGTGGAGCGCCTTTTAGCCAAGGTCAAGGCCTTGGAGGCGGAGAACAGTTCCCTTCGGGCCGAACTTGATGCGGAGCGGCAGGGACGTGATGCGATCACCACCAGGATCGATTCGCTCTTGAAACGGATTCAGGAGGAAATCGCTTAAGCCCCGCCCAGCGCCCCTGCCGTCGGAAGCATGTGAGGGTGGCGGCATGAGGGGCCGTTTGGCGGGAAAACTGTGAGATGCCCAGCTACAACCTGGAGATCTTGGGCCTTACGCTCTCGTTCAAGACCGACGCGGAACCGGATCGCGTCGAGGCCGCCAGAATATTGGTGGAGGAACGATGCAAACTGCTCGGATCGGGCGGGAAAGCGCTCGGCAAGGAGAAGCTTTTGGCGTTCGTGGCCCTTGGATTGGCCGACGACGTGCTTATGTCTAATCAAAGGCTCGATGACGCGCATGCGCGCATGGTCGGACTTTTGAAGAAAATAGAAGAGTGACTGCCGGGCAGGCGGGATTTTGGCGATGATGTCCGTTTCCCTGGAGTGTGCGTGATCGACGATTCATTTTTGAGCCGATACTCAAAAATAGGATGCCGCGTGTTACGGCCGGTGTGCGAACCCGGGTTTTGCCGGGGGGCCTGAAGGTCGTACCTTGGCGTCCACCTTGGCAACAAGGTTCAAAAAAATTGCCGACACGGCGCTCCGGGGAAAACGTTTCGGTTCTCCGGGTACAGCCCGACAGCCACGCCGAGCGGCTTGGCCGGACTCCGAAACACCTCGATAGTCGCCGGATTTGCCTGACGCGGCAGGGATCTCCCCTGCACGAACGCCCACGACTCTCCCCACCAGCGCCGAACCGACGGATCCGTCTCCGGTTTATGCGGAACTCTTCCGCTTTGAAGGAGCCGTCATGGATTTTTTTACCGTTTTCATCATCCTCGCGTCCCTGTGCGCCGGAGGCGCTGGCGGATATTACCTCTACCAGTTCATCTCCCAGAAGACCCTCAAGGAATCCCGTTCCTTGGCCGAGCGCATTCTGGAAGAGGCCAAAAAAGAGGCCCAGGCCCATAAAAAAGAATTTCTGGTCCAGGCCCAGGACGACCTGTACCGCCAGAAAAAGGAACTTGAGGTCGAATACAAGGAACGGGCCCAGACCCTTGAAGCCAAAGAGGCCCAGCTTTCCCGCAAGCAGGAGAAGCTTGAAGAGAAGCAGGAACAGATCGTGGCCCGGGAAAGCGAGCTTTTGGGCGCGGAAAAGCGCCTGACCGGCCTGGAACGGGCCCTCGCCGAGAAGCAGGAGATCCTGGACCGCGCCTCCGAGGAACATCTGCAACGCCTGCAGGAAGTCTCCGGGCTCACCGTGGAGGAGGCCAAGAAGCTGGTCATGGCCGAGACCGAAAGCCGCACCCGGCACGAGGCGGCCAAGATGATCCGCCAAATCGAGGTGGAGGCCCGGGAGACGGCGGATAAAAGCGGCAAGAAGATTCTGGCCCTGGCCATCCAGCGCTATGCCGGCGATTTCGTGGCCGAACAGACCGTCACCGCCGTCACCCTGCCCTCGGAAGAGATGAAGGGGCGCATCATCGGCCGCGAGGGACGCAACATCCGGGCCCTGGAAGCGGCCACGGGCGTGGATCTGATCATCGACGACACCCCCGAAACCGTCATCCTCTCCGCCTTTTCCCCCATCCGCCGCCAGGTGGCCAAGATGGCCCTGGAGCGCCTGATCACCGACGGCCGCATCCATCCGGCCCGCATCGAGGACATCGTCAAGAAGGTCGAGCAGGAATTCGAGGTTAAGCTGCGCGAGATCGGCGAACAGGCCACCTTCGACATCGGCGTCCACGGCATCAACCCCGAACTGGTGCGCCTTTTGGGGCATCTGCAATACCGCACCAGCTATTCCCAGAACGTCCTGCAGCACTCCCTCGAGGTGTCCACCCTGTGCGGCATCATGGCCTCGGAGCTGGGCCTGGACGTGAAAAAAGCCAAGCGGGCGGGGCTTCTGCACGACATCGGCAAGGCCGTGGATCACGAGATCGAAGGCCCCCACGCGGTCATCGGGGCCGATCTGGCCAAAAAATTCGGCGAGGGCGGGGACATCATCCACGCCATCCAGGCCCACCATGAGGACGTGCCGCCCAAATCCATCCTGGCCATCCTGGTCCAGGCTGCGGACAGCCTGTCCGGCGCCCGGCCCGGGGCCCGCAAGGAGCTTCTGGAAAGCTACGTCAAGCGTCTGGAGGAGCTGGAGAATCTGGCCACGGCCTTTGACGGCGTGACCAAGGCCTACGCCATCCAGGCCGGCCGCGAGATTCGCGTCGTCGTGGACTCCGACGCCATTGACGACGACAAGACGTTTCTTTTGTGCAAGGACATCGCCAAGCAGATCGAGGACAACCTCACCTATCCGGGACAGATCCGGGTCACGGTCATCCGCGAACGCCGGGCCGTGGGCTACGCAAAATAGGATTGGCGCAACCTGGCCGCGCCCGTGGCGCGTCCGGCCCGTATTCGGACGGCCCGTTCCCCCAGGGGGCGGCCGTCCGCAACGCTTCCGGGAGGAAACGTCTCCATGCGCATCCTGTTTTTGGGCGACATTGTCGGCCGTCCCGGGCGCGACGCGGTGGTGGCCGGTCTTTTCCGGCTGCGCCGGGAACTTGAGGTGGATGTGGTGCTGGCCAACGGCGAAAACGCCTCGGGGGGCCTGGGCATCACCGTCAAGGCCGCCTCCCAGCTTTTGGCCTGCGGCGTGGATGTCATCACCTCGGGCAACCACATCTTCAAACATCGCGAGATCCAGGTCTATTTCGAGAGCACGGATCGGCTGCTGCGCCCGGCGAACTATCCCCCCGGCACGCCCGGGGCGGGCCTTGGCGTCTACGGCCTGGACGGGAAACCGCCGTTTGCGGTCATAAACCTCCTCGGGCGCACCTACATGAACAGCCTGGACTGCCCCTTCCGAACCGCCGATGAGCTCATCGGCAGGATTCCCGGAGACGTGCCCGTGCGCCTGCTGGATTTTCACGCCGAGGCCACCTCCGAGAAAAAGGCCCTGGCCTATTATCTCGACGGCCGCCTAAGCGCCCTGTGCGGCACCCATACCCACGTCCAGACGGGCGACGCCCAGATCCTGCCCCACGGCATGGCCTACATCACCGACCTGGGCATGAGCGGCCCCATCCGCTCGGCCATCGGCATGGACCCCCAGGCCGTCATCCGTCGCTACCTCACCGGGATGCCCCAGCGTTTCGTCCTGTCCAAGGGACCGGTGGAGTTGCAGGGCGCGGTGATCGATATTGACGCCCAGACCGGGAAGGCCGTACAAATACAGGCATGGCGACACGCCTGCCAGGAATGAGACGGTTGTCCGCCGTTTCGCGGCACACCTTCGCCCAGGGAGCCAAAATGAAACTTTGCGCCAGTCGGCTGATGCTTTGCGTGGCGGCATGTGCGGCCGTGATGCTGTCCAATGTCCCGGGGCATGCCATGGGGCCGGATCGCCAGTCGGTCTATCTGACCGTGGCGGGCCCCCTGGAAGTCGTGCGCCAGGGTGCGGACCATGTGGTCACGCTGCGTGGGAAGCCGATCCACCAGAGCAAGGGCGAGCCCCTGACAGCCCAATCCTACATGAGCGTCGGGGAGCTCGACGACGGCTTCGACGCCGTGCTCCTGCGCCGGGGGCTGGGAAACGTGGACTGCCCCGTGGTCTACGACCTGGTCACCGTGGGCGCGGACGGCAAAAGCGCCCTGGTGCAAAGCTTCAACAGTTGCTCGCGGCTGGCCGATATCCGGGCCGTGGGCGACAAGCTGTATTTCGTGTTGGAAAACAAGGCCGGGAAGACCGAGGTGCTGGAATACAGCGACGATGATCGCAAGCGTTCGGCCCCGGTCAAACTGAAAAAATCCGCCCTGCCCAAGGCCGAAACCCCCAACTGATCGGACCTGAACATGACCCGCGCCGCCTTGCCCCTTGTGTTGTGCCTTGCCCTTGTGGCCGCCTCCTGTGGCTCCGACCCCGTCATCCATGACTGGCAGCGGCCCCACGACACCTATCAGGTGGGGGCCTTCACCAAGTCTGAAAACGCCGAGGAACTCAAGGCCGAGCTTGAGAAAAACGGCTTCGCCTCCCGCATCGAGACCGAAATTCGCGGCGGCGTCTTTTATCTCAATGTGCTGGTGGACGTGTACAGCCCCGTTCCCGGCGTCGAGGCCAAGCTGGAACGTATAAGCAAGGCCAAGCCCATCCTGCGCACCAAGGCCCGGGTGGACGCCCCGGCCCAAAATTCCGGCAGTTGACCACGGCCGCCCCGGCGGTCGATTTCCGTTCACACCCCCACCGGGCGGCGAGAGACCGCCCGCATTCCCCCATGGATCAGATCATGTCCCGCAACATCTTTGACGAACTGTCCTGGCGCGGCCTGGTCAACCAGGTATCCGACGCCGAAACCCTTCGCGAACACCTGGATTCCCCTGGGCGCGTCGTCTACTGCGGCTTCGACCCCACGGCCGACAGCCTGCACATCGGCAATCTCGTGCCCCTTCTGGGACTGGCGCGTTTCGCCCTGGCCGGACACCGTCCCCTGTTTCTGCTTGGCGGGGCCACGGGGCTGATCGGCGATCCCAGCGGCAAGGACAAGGAACGCACCCTCAATGCCGCCGAAAAGGTCCAGGCCTCGGCCGAAAAGATCAAGACCCAGGCCATGGGCTTTTTTGAGCGCATGGGCGTGGCGGACAACATCGAGCCCGTCAACAACCTGGACTGGACCAAGAATCTCTCCATCATCGATTTCCTGCGCGACGTGGGCAAACACTTCACGGTCAACTACATGCTGGCCAAGGAATCCGTGAAGGGCCGCATCAATCGCGAAGAGACCGGCATCTCCTACACCGAATTCAGCTACATGATCCTGCAGGCCTACGATTACCGGCATCTCTCCGAAACGCGCGGCTGCACCCTGCAGATCGGCGGCGGCGACCAGTTCGGCAACATCACCGCCGGTCTCGAATTCATCCGCCGCTCCCGGCCCGCACCGGCCTTCGCCCTGACCTTTCCGCTGATCACCACGGCCTCCGGGGCCAAGTTCGGCAAGAGCGAGAAGGGCGCCATCTTCCTCGACAAAAACCTGACCTCGCCCTACGCCTTCTACCAATATTGGTTCAACACCGATGACCGCGACGTCATCAACTACCTCAAGTATTTCACGCTGCTCGACCACGAGAGCATCGAAAGCCTAGCCATCGAACTGGCGGACAACCCCCACCTGCGCCAGGCCCAGAAACGGCTGGCTCTGGAAGTCACCACCATGATCCACGGCGCGGCCGAGACCCAAAAAGTTCTGGACGCCAGTCAGGCCCTCTTCGGCGCAGGCGACCTCGCCGCCGCCGATCCCGATACCCTGCGCGCCGCCCTGGAGGCCGCGCCAAGCATCGCCTATCCGTCCCTGGACGCCATCCCTCCCCTGCCCAAACTCCTGGCCGACCTGGGGCTGTGCCCGTCCAATTCCCAGGCCCGCAAGGACATCAAGGCCGGGGCCGTCTCAATCAACGGACAGCGCATCGCCGCCGAAGACCACGCCTACGGCCCCGGCGACCTCCTGGCGGGCCACATCCTCCTGGTGCGCAAGGGCAAGAAGAACTACGGCGTCGTCACCCTGGGAGAGGCATAAGGCACTCCATGAAACGACTCGCCGTGTTGGCCGGGCGGTATGCCCGGCTGGTCAAGATCGAGCATTCGGTTTTCGCCTTGCCGTTCGCCTATGTGGGGCTGTTTTTGGCCGCCGGGGGCTGGCCGGGTTTGGGGAAGTTTTTGCTCCTGACGGTGGCCATGGTGGCGGTACGCTCGTATTCCATGGCCATGAACCGGTTGGCGGATCTGACGTTTGACCGGGAGAATCCGAGGACGAAACGGCGCGAGCTGGTCACGGGCGAGGTGGGCGTGCCGGGCGCCGTGATGTTCACGGCCGGGTGCGCGGCTCTGTTTGTTGCGGCCTGCGCCGGGCTCAATACGCTGTGTCTGGCCCTGTCGCCGGTGGTCCTGGTCTGGGCCGGGTTCTACAGCCTGACCAAGCGGTTCACCTGGATGTGCCATTTTATTTTGGGCTCGGTGCTGGGGCTGTCCCCGGTGGCTGGCTGGCTGGCCTTTGAGCCCGCGTTTTCCGTGCGCGCCGTGTTGTTCGGCCTGGGCGTGACCTTCTGGACGGCGGGATTTGATATTTTGTATGCCTGTCAGGATGTGGAATTCGACCGGCAGCACGGACTTAGGTCCGTCCCGGCCCGTTTCGGCCTGGGCGCGGCCTTGGCGTTTTCCTCCCTGGCCCATGTCAACGCCGTGATTTTCTATGCCCTGGCCGGATGGGCGGCGGGGCTGTCCTGGTTTTATTTCCTCTTTTTTACGGCCAGCGCCGGGCTGCTTCTGATCGAACACCTGATCCTTTCGGAGAACGATCTTTCCCGGGTGAACATGGCCTTTTTCACCATCAACGGGGTGGTGGCCGCAGGACTTGGCCTGGGGGTGCTCCTGGACATCTTCGTCTGACGGCCGGGGGCGGCCGCCGTTTTGCCCCGGGGCCGTCTGGACAGCCTGTGGCGGGGACTTTATAGGGATGGCAGGCCGCCTCGGCGGCGGCCACACTGCACGGGAGGTGCGTTATGGATCAAAATGCCTGCACGGGATGCAAGATGAGCCCTATCACGCTGACCGCCGTCGGACTGGCGGTTTTGTTCGTGATCTTCATGTTCGTCACCGGGATCATGGTCCGCTGGTGGGTCATGCTGCCTCTGGGGTTTGCGGCCTTTTTCCTGTTCCGGATGCGGCGCGACCAGGCCGAGGGTTGTGAGAAAACGCTCTGCGGCTGGGGCTATTGGGCCATTGTCGCCCTGCTGCTTTTGCGCGACGCCTGCCTGTCCTCCCGGCTGGCCGGAATTTACGGCGCGGTGGAGAACGTGGCGGGCGAGGCGGCCAAGTCCGCCCTGAACCTGTAGGCCAGGCCCCAAAACCATCACGCCCCCTGCGCGGGGCGATCCTTAACGGAAGTTACCGAACGCAACATGAGGAGGCGGTATGCGCGGGGCGCGGATCGAGCGGATATCCCCCCATGCCACGGTGTCCGGCCATGTCCGGGCGGCCGTGGCCGACGACGACCTGATCGTGCGCACCTGCCGCGCGGCGCGAGACAATCCCCGGGGCCGGGAGGTGCATCGGTTTCATGCCGCCGACGATGACCCGTTGCAGCGCATGATCAACGCCCTGTGCCCGGGAAGCTACGTGCCGCCGCATCGCCATGTGGCTCCGGAGAAGGCCGAGAGTTTCGTGATCCTGCGTGGGGCCTTGGGCGTGGTGCTGTTTGATGATGCAGGCAACGCCAGGGAAAAGGACTTCATCCTGCTTGAGCGGGAGCGCGGCGTGCATCTGGCGGATATCCTGCCCGGGGTGTGGCACACCATTTTCGCCCTGGCCCCGGACACGGCCGCCTTCGAGGCCAAGGCCGGGCCATACCTGGCCGAATCGGCCAAGGCGTTCGCGCCGTTTGCCCCAGCCGAGGGAAGCCCCGGGGCTGCGGCCTACCTGATGGCCCTGGAGGACCGGTTCCGCTGCGTGTGGGGACTTCCGCCGCGTGCCTGGGGGGAATGACCGCGCCGGGCGTGGGCTCGTGTGGCGTTCACAAAAAACAGGTATGTTTTTTTGTGAATAAAAACCATAAATTCAAAGTGTTGCTGCTTGCAAAGCCATAACGCTAATTCCCGAACGCAACGCGAGGCGTGGGCCAGGCGTGGGCCAGGAGTGAGCCGGACGCGAGCCGAAAAACGGGAGGCTCAGGACGCCAAAACCCGGTTGCGGCCGCTGCGCTTGCACTGGTAGAGCATGCCATCGGCGGTGGCCAGCATCTCCTCCAGGGATTTGTGCGGCTCGCAGCACACGCCGATGCTCACCGTGACCGTAATATTTACGCCATCCACCCGGGTGCGTGAGCGTTCGATGCTTCGGCGCAGTTCGTCGAACACGGTGAGCGCCGCCTGCCGGTTCATGTTCACGGCCAGCACGCAGAATTCCTCGCCCCCGTAGCGGGCCACGATGTCCGATCCCCGAAAACGCCCGGACATGCCGTCGGCCACATGCTTGAGCACCTCGTCTCCGGCCTTGTGCCCGTGGGTGTCGTTGACCTTCTTGAAGAAATCGATGTCGATCATGGCCACGGCCAGGGTCATGGAGTCGCGCAGGGCGCAGGAGTGGAACTTTTTCCCGGCGTCGAAGAAATAGCGGCGGTTGTAGAGGCCGGTGAGCGCATCGCGGATGGAGGCCTCCTTGAGCTTGCGCACCAGTTCGAGCATGTCCAGGCATTGGGTGACGCGGCAGTAGAACTCCTCGCTGGCGAAGGGCTTGGCCAGGTAGTCGTTGGCCCCGACCTTGAGGAATCGCGCGGACAAAAGCTCCTCGGTGCTGGCCGAGACGCCGATGATGGCCAGATCCTCCTTGCGGTGTTCGCGGCGGATGGCCCGGGTGAGTTCCAGGCCGTCCATGCCGGGCATGTGGTATTCGGCAATCAGCAGGCGCAACGCAGGGTTGCGCGACAACAGGCGCAACGCCTCCTCCCCGTCCGAAGCCTCCATGACCGAGAAGTCGTGCACCTCAAGGAGCCGACGCACATGGCGGCGCAGGGTGGCCGAATCGTCCGCCACCAGGATGCTTATGTATTTGTTTTTGTAAATGCGCTTGACGAGGTTGCAGACGTAATCCAGGCTGTCGGGGGTTTCCTTGAGCACATAGTCCACCACGCGCTTGGCCCAGATGGCGTCGCGGTATTCCTCGTCGAAGGCTCCGGTGTAGACGATGACCGGGATGCCCTTGGCGATGAGGTAGTCCACGGTGTGGCCGTTCGGGGAGTCGGGAAGGTGCAGGTCCACCACGGCCACGAAAAAGTCCGGTTGCTCGGGACTTTCCTCAAGGATATAGACGGTCTCTTCGTAGGTCGAGGCCCAACTGGTATCGAAGAACAATTCGTCTTCAATTTTGCGAATGAGGACGCGCGCGAATACCTTGCTGTCCTCAACGATAAGCACTTTTTCCATGAGTCCATGCCGGGCGGTAGTTGCATATGCCTTGCACCGATTGTGACAAAGACCACGGGAAAAAGCCAGGACGAATCATGGTCGCAGACAAGGAAAGGACTACGGAGAAAATGGCTGCGCCGAGCCGGGGCGAGACGCTCATGGCCTCTGGGCTTGGCGGGCTGCATCAGGTGTTTTTCGAACATTCCCTGTCCGCCATCCTGGTGCTGTCTCGCCAGGGGATGGTGTTGGATGTGAGCCGGGTGGTGGTCGAGAAGCTCGGCATGCCGCTTGCGGCGATTCGCGGGAGGCATGTGGGGGATTTGTTGCCCGCGAAAGATGCCCGGACGCTTTTGCGCCAGGTGGACCGGATGTTCGGCGGCGGCGAGGTCGTTCGCAACTCGGGACTGGTCATCACCCTTGGGCGGGACGAGGTCGCCGTGGCCTCGGTCTTTCCCCTGCCGGGCGACGATGGAGTGATCGAGGCCGCGTGCGTCCTGGCCACGGACATCGCCGAGCGCCGGGCGGCCGAAGAGGCCCTGCGCCAAAGCGAGGAAAAGTATCGCAGCATTTTTGAAAATTCCGCCGAGGGCATTTTCCAATTCTACCCCGACGGCCGCATCATCGAATGCAACACGGCCATGGCCCGCATTCTGGGCTACGCCTCCCCCCCTGAACTCATCGCCGAGGAAGGCGACATCCTGCGCCGCATCCATGTCCAGCAGGAGGCCCGCCTGGAATTTTTGCGCACCCTGGCCAAAAACGGCCGGGTGTTCGACTTCGAGGCCCAGATTTATCGCCGGGACGGACGCCGGGTGTGGATCTCCACCAACGCCCTGGCGGTCATGGGGCCGGACGGGAAGCTCTTGCGGGTGGAGGGGGCGGCCCGGGACATCACGGCCCGCAAGCGCGCCGAAGAGGAGCGCATGCTTTTGGTGGCAGCCGTGGAGCAGGCCGCCGAGGGCATGGTCATCATCGGCCGGGATTTCAGGGCCCAGTACGCCAACCCGGCCTTTGCCCGCATTGTGGGCTTTGGCCAGGGCATGGCCGGGGCCGGTGCGGACGAGTTGCAGCGCAGCGTGGATCCGTTTTTGACCGATTCCGTGCGCGGCATCCTGGCCTTGGGACTCAAGTGGTCCGGCCGGGCCCGGCAGACCCGCCGCGACGGCAGCCAGTACGTGGCCGAGGTGCTCATCACGCCCATCCGGGACGAGACCGCCCGGGTCTGCAACCATGTGGTCCTGGTGCGCGACGTGACCCATGAGATCCGGCTGGAGCGCCGCCTGCGACAGGCCGAAAAACTGGAGGCTATCGGCGTGTTGGCCGGGGGCATCGCCCACGACTTCAACAACATCCTGACCCCCATCCTGCTCAATACCGAGGTGGCCCTGTCCGACCTGGACGCGGAACATCCCCTGCGCCGTCCCCTGACGGACGTGGTGGACGCCGCCGGGCGGGCCAGGGATCTGGTCAAGCAGATCCTGGTCTTTTCCAGGCGCGAGGATACCGTCAAAAACCTCTTGGTCTTAAACCCCCTGGTCAAGGAGACCGTGAAGATCATGCGCGGGCTGACCCCGGCCAACGTCACCATGGCGTCGGACATCTCGGAGCGCAGCATGGCCATCCGGGCCGATCCGGCCCAGGTGCATCAGGTGCTTGTGAACCTGTGCATGAACGCCGCCCATGCCATGACCCCGGACGGCGGGGAACTGGCCGTGTCGCTTGAGGTGGTGGGAATCGACGGCGGCGGCGCCGAGGGCGGCCCGGCCCCGGAGACGGCGGACCCCCTGTCCGGCCTGGGCGAGTCCGTGCGTTCGGTGCTCGACCTGACGCCCGGGCGTTATGCCGCCCTGTCCGTGCGGGACACGGGGCATGGCATGGATCGGACCATCATGGAGCGCATCTTCGAGCCGTTTTTCACCACCAAGCCGCCGGGACAGGGCACGGGCATGGGGCTGGCGGCGGTGCATGGCATCGTCAAGGCCTGCGGCGGGGCGGTGACGGTCAGGAGCGTCTCGGGCCGGGGCAGCGTATTCGTGGTCTTTTTCCCTCTGGCCGGGGCCGGGGCGGCCCATGTGGAGCAGCCCCGCTGATCATTTTTCCGGCGGCAGGGGCAAATCCAGCAGCGGACACGCCTTCCAGCCGTCGGCGTCGAAGTGCCACCACTCCGAGGAGATGGGCCGAAACCCTTGCCTCGCCATAACCTCGGCCAGCAGGCGGCTGTTGGCCGCAGCCGTGGGGTCGCCGCCGGTGAAATGGCGCGAGGCCCTGGCCGAGAAGTCGTCGAAGTCCGTAGGCATGGGCAGCGGTCGGCCCGTTGCGTCCACCAGCCCGGCATCCACGGCCATGCCCCGGTTGTGCTTGGACCCGGACACGGGTTTGCCGCCCTCTTCCACGGGCCTGCCCACGTAGCCCTTGTCCGGGGTCGCCTCCCAAAAGGTTTTTTGCACGGAAAATGGCCGGTAGCAGTCGTAGAGCACAAGCCCCAGGCCCCGCGCCCGCAGGTCGGCCTGCACCGCCGCCAGCCGGGCGGCCGCCTCCTGGCGCAGGAAGCAGCGTCCCGAGGGGTAGACCACCCGACCGGTGAAGTTGTTGGTGGTGGCGTAGCGCATGTCCAGGCGGATGGTGGGGTCCAGGGCCGTCACCTCCACCAGCCCGGCCCGGGTGAGGGCCGATATCTCGGGGCCGGGCGCGGGATCGGCGGCCCGGGTCGTGTCCGGGACGAAAAGGCAGGGCAGGATGGCCATAAGGATCGCCCACGAGGCGAAACGGCGCGGCAGGGTCATACGGACAGGCCTCCCTGGGACGGCGCGCGTCCCGGTTTTTCGTGACACTCGCGTCCTGCCGCATTCGTCCCGGATTGTCCATGCCCGGGCGCAGCGGGTGAAAGGGGCGAAGTGGCCGTCGGCCGAAGTGTAAGACGTTTCCCTTCCTGCGCGGAACTGGCGAGAGCGACATGGTCTGTCGCTTCGGGAGATGGTTTGTCCATCCCCAGCCCCGCCCGTGGGCGGAGTTGCGGCGGATCGCTTGACGCGGGCGGCGCGACGATGAAATACAGGGGGGAGACGGGCCGCTGTCCCCAAACCGGGGGCGTGCCCGCAAGGAGAACGACAATGCGCGAGAAAAAAGGCGTGGTGACCTTTCAGGGCAACCCCCTGACGCTTGTGGGCGAGGACGTGGTCGTGGGGACCAAGGCCCCGGTTTTTACCGCCCTGACCAACGACCTGGCCCCGGTCGGGCTTACGGATTTCACGGAGAAGGTGCTGGTGGTGGTGTCCGTGCCCTCGGTGGACACCCCGGTGTGCGACCTGGAGACCCGGCGTTTCAACGCCGAGGCCACGGGCCTTGGTCCCGACGTGCGCATCCTGGTGGTCAGCATGGACCTGCCCTTTGCCCAGAAACGCTGGTGCGCGGCCGCCGGCGTGGACCGGGTGACGACCCTTTCCGACCACGCCCTGGCCTCCTTCGGCGAGGCCTACGGGGTGCTCATCAAGGAGCTGCGGCTTCTGGCCCGGGCGGTGTTCGTTGTAAACGCCGCGCGAACCGTGACCTATGTCCAGGTGGTCCCGGAGGTTACTCAGGAGCCGGACTACGCCGCTGTGTTGGCCGCCGCCAAGGCCGCCTTGGCATGATGCGCGGCTTTTTTTCCCGAACCGCCACGGCGTGTGTGCTGTGCGCGGCGGTTTTGTCGTGCGCGGGATGCGGGGCCTACCGGGCCAACGTGGCCTGTCAGGCCGTGGTGGAGAAGGAGGATTTGGGCCGGGACGTGCAGGTGGTGGTCCTGGCCGCCGATGCCCGTCCGGACGCCACCGTGGGCCAGCGCAATCCGGACTCGAAGATGGCCGGGACCGTGGTCGTGGACTCGGAGGTGGCCCAGACGTTGCGCCGGGCCGCCGGGGACGGGCTGGTCGCCAAGGGGTTTTCTCCGGCCGCCCCGTCCGAATCCGTGGTCCGCACCCTGACGGTGGAGCTTGCCGCCCTGACCTACGCCGGGACGCCGCGTCTGGGCGGGATCACGGCCGAGGCCCGGGTGGTCCTTGACGTGACCGTGGACAACAACGGGGCGATCCTGAAAAAGGCCTACGAGGCCAGCACCCAGTGGAAGCTTAACGGGGACAATGTGGAGCCGGATTTCGACCGCCTGCTGGGGCAGACCTTGTCCAAGGCCGTTTCGAAAATGGCGGGCGATTATGACCTGCTCAACTTTCTCGTCAAAACCGTGTTGCGGACCCGGGATCTGGGCTAGGCCCCGCCCGCGCCGCACCGGAAAAGGATACCGTTTTCATGTCGCTTTCCATCGGCATCGTGGGGCTTCCCAACGTGGGCAAGTCCACCCTGTTCAATGCCCTGACCAAGGCCCAGAACGCCCAGGCCGCCAATTATCCCTTCTGCACCATCGAACCCAACACGGCCGTGGTGCCCGTGCCCGACACGCGGCTTGCGGCCCTGGCGAAGCTTGTGAACCCCAAGGTGGTGACCCCGGCCACGGTGCGTTTCGTGGACATCGCCGGGCTGGTCAAGGGGGCGAGCCAGGGCGAGGGGCTGGGCAACCGCTTTCTGGCCAACATCCGGGAGACCGGGGTGGTGCTGCATGTGGTGCGGGCCTTTGCCGAGGACGACGTGGTGCATGTCCACGGCGGGGTGGACCCGGCCCGGGACATGGAGATCATCGAGACCGAACTGATCCTGGCCGATGCCCAGACCATGGAGACCCGGGTGGAGCGCCTGAAAAAGCAGGCCAAGCCCGGGGGCAAGGACAAGGAGGCGGCCGAGGCCCTGGCCTGCGCGGAAAGGCTTTTGGCCCACCTCATGACCGGGCAGCCCGCCGCCAGCGTGCCGGACGCGGACGAACCGGCCATGGCCGCGTTTTTGGCCGAGAATAGGCCGATCACCGCCAAAAAGGTCATCTATTGCGCCAACGTGGACGAGGGCGACGTCAACGGCGAAAGTCCGGCGGCCCGGGCCGTGGCCGAGCGTGCCGCCGCCAGGGGGGCGGGGTTCGCCGTGGTCTGCGCCCGCATGGAAGAGGAACTGGCCGGGATGGACGAGGCCGAGCGGCAGGAATTTCTGGCCTCCTACGGGGTGGCCAAAAGCGGCCTGGATCAGGTCATCGCCACGGGCTACGAGACCCTCGGTCTCATCAGCTATTTCACGGCCGGACCCAAGGAGGTGCGGGCCTGGACCGTGCGCCGGGGTTCCCGCGCCCCCCAGGCCGCGGCCGAGATCCATACGGACTTCGAGAAGGGTTTTATCCGGGCCGAGATCATCTCCTTTGAGGAATACGTACGCCACGGCTCCGAGGCCAAATGCCGCCTGGCCGGGGTCATGCGCCTGGAGGGCAAGGACTATGTGGTGCGCGACGGCGACGTCATCCATTTCCTTTTTAATGTCTGAGGCCCCGGGTAAAAGGGTGGAAATTCTTTGCATTCTGGGCTAGCCTGAAATTATTCCAGCAATATCAGGGAAAACCAACGGGCCGTGTATCGTGGGCAAACCGAAAACGACCGCGCCGGAAACGCGAAAGGGCATGGGCGACACCCACGGCCGTGAGGCCACGTTCCGGGCCTTGTGCGCCGATCGCGAAGGATTTTTCGCCTTTCTCGACGCCGTGGCCGTGGGACTGGCCGTGGTCGATGAGGCGGGCCGGTTCGTGTGGGTCAACGAATCCCTCTGCCGCATCCTTGGACTCCCCCGGGACAGGCTGTTCGGTGAGACCTTCATCCGCTTCGTGGCGGACACGAGCGCCGAGCAGGTCATGGCCCTGCACCAGGCCAACCTCGACGGCCAGGGCGGCATCCCCTCCGAGTGGGTGGTGTTGCGCGAGGACGGCGGCCGGGTGCCGGTGCACGTCTCCCCCGGCCGACTGGCCGGTCCGGACGGCAGCCGTTATGGGGTGATCTGCGCCAGCGACATGCGTCCCCAGGAAGGGAGCCAGGAATCCCTCAAACGCCGGGCCTTCCAGCAGGGCATCGTCTCCGAAATCGGGCTTTTCGCCCTCTCCTCCGGCGACATGCCCGGGCTTTTCCGTAAGACCATACGGCTCATGGCCTCGGTGCTCGACGTGGAGATGGCCGAATTCTTCCGGTTCTTGTCTCCGGATGGGGCCATGCGTCTGGAGGTCGGCGTGGGGCGCCCCGACGCCGACGGCAGCGTGTATCCCCCGCCTGAAGCCGGCGGCATGGCCGCGTATGTGAGAGCCGCCAAAGCCCCGGTGGTCATCAAGGACTACCTGCGGGAAGAGCGGTTTGTCCCGGACCCCTTCTTTCTTGCCGCAGGCATGCGCAGCGGCATCGGCATGGTGATCCATGGCCGCGACGGGCCCTATGGGGTCATGGGGATACACACCCGGGAGCCCCGGTCCTTTTCCGGGGACGACATCCATTTTTTGCAATCCCTGGCCAACGTGCTTTCCGAGGCCGTGACCCGCACCGGGGCCGAAGCCGCCCTGGCCGCCTCCAACCATCTGGGCGGACTGATCCTGGAGGCCGTGGGCGAGGGCATCTTCGGCATCGACCTCACGGGCCGCATCACCTTCGTCAACCCGGCCACGACCCAGTTGACGGGCTACGCGCCGGAGGCCCTGACCGGCGCCGACCCCCATGCCCTGTGGCACCATTCCAAGCCCGACGGCAAACCCTTTCCCCGGGGGAAAAGCCCCATCCTCAAGGTGCTGGAGGACGGCCGTCGCCGCCATGTCCGGGAGGACTGGTTCTGGCGCGCCGACGGCCGCATCTTCCCCGTGGACTATGTGGTCACGCCGCTTCTGGCCGATGGGCGCATCAGCGGGGCGGTGGTGGCTTTCCGGGACATCACCGAGCGCAAAAAGGCCGAAAAGGCCCTGACCTATCAGGCCTACCACGACGAACTGACCGGCCTCTACAACCGGGCCTTTTTCATCGAGCGCCTGGAACGGGCCATGCGCGGGTTGAAATCCGGGGGCGGCGGGCGTTTTTCGGTCATGTTCCTCGACTTGGACGATTTCAAGTTCGTCAACGACAGCCTGGGCCACACCGTGGGCGACCGGCTGTTGCGGGGCATCGCCATGCGCCTGTGGAACACCCTGGACCCGGGGGACGTCATCGCCCGGCTTGGCGGCGACGAATTCGCGGTTCTGGTGCAGGGCCAGGGCGACGCCACCCGGGGCCTGGACACGGCCGGGCGCATCCACGAGGAGCTCAAAAAACCCTCGCGCATCGACGAGTTTGAATTTTTCGTCTCGGCCAGCGTGGGCATCGTGGACGACGTGTCCGCCTACGAGGGCGTGGACGAGGTGCTGCGCGACGCGGACACGGCCATGTTTCAGGCCAAATCCCGGGGCAAGGGCAAAAGCGAGGTCTTCGACCGGGCCATGCATGACCGGGCCAGCGAACGGCTGCACCTGGAGACGGGCTTGCGCCGGGCCGTGGAGCACGGGGAGCTGTATTTGGCCTACCAGCCCATTTTCCGCCTGTCGGATCTCACCACCGTGAGCTTCGAGGCCCTGGCCCGCTGGCGGCATCCCGTGCGGGGGCTTTTGTCTCCGGCGGTGTTTATTCCCGTGGCTGAGGCCTCGGGGCTCATCCTGGCCCTGGGGGACTGGGTGCTGCGCGAATGCTGCAAACGCATGCGCCTGTGGATCGACGAGCATCCCGGGGCGGTGAACATGTCCATCGCCGCCAACATCTCGGCCAAACAGCTCATGCAGGGGGATCTGGCCGCTCGGGTGGCCCGCATCCTGGACGAAACCCGGCTCGACCCCCGCCATTTGAAGCTTGAGGTCACCGAGTCGGTGCTGATGGAAAACGCCGAACTGGCCGTGGACATCCTGGGTCGGCTCAGGGATCTGGGCATCCGGCTGGCCGTGGACGATTTCGGCACGGGCTATTCGTCGCTGTCCTACCTGCGCCGGTTTCCCGTGGACTCGCTCAAGATCGACCGCTCGTTCGTCTCCAACATGGACGTCAATCCGGAGAAATTCGAGATCGTGCGGGCCATCGTGCAACTGGCCCGGGCGCTCAACCTGGACGTGTGCGCCGAGGGCGTGGAGACCGAGGCCGAGTTGGCCGGGTTGGTGTCGCTGGGCTGCGGCCTGGGCCAGGGCTATCTCTATGCCCGGCCCCTGCCCGCCGACGAGGCCAGGACGTTTATTCCCCCGCCGGGCGAAGAATGCGACGCCCTTGGGGATGCTGTCTGTCCGAAATTCTCCTAGCCGGTGTATGTTTCTTCCATGGCGTGTCTCCTGGCGATGTCGGGGCGTCGTGAGGCGCCTGTCGGCGTAGCCGAAAAATGTCCCACCTTATCCGAACAAGCCCGCTTCCCCCTCAAAAAGCCCATGGCGCCCTCTAGGGGACGCTGCGGCCCTGCGTTTTCCCGGCCTTCTCCCGAAGCGCCAGTTCGAGCAGGGCGTTGATCGCCGCCGCCGCCGAGGTGGAGCCGCCCTTGCGGCCGATGACCGTCAGGTAGGGCACGCCTTGGGCCGAGTCCCCGAATTCCGCCAGCAGGGCCTTGGACTGGGCCGCGTTCACAAAGCCCACGGGCAGGCCCGCCACCAGGGCCGGGCGGATGCGTCCGGCCTGCATATGGTCCAGAAGCCGCAAAAGCGCCGTGGGCGCGTTGCCGATGACGAAAATGACCGGCGCGCCGGACATTCCGGGCACGATCCCCGGGCCGTCGGCCAGGGAGACCGCCAGATCCACAGCGGCGGCCGTGCGGGTGGCGGCCGCCTCTTTGGCCGCCGGTGCGGTGCGCGGGTCGTCGATGAGGCAGGTGACCCGGCAGCCCAAGGGGGCCAGACGCCGTTCAGGGATGCCCATGCAGGCCATGCGGGTGTCGGTGACGATGACCGCCCCGGCGGCCAGGGCGGCGAGCCCCGACGCCACGGCCCGGGGGTGGAAACGCACCAGGGATAACAGCTCGAAGTCCGCCGTGGCGTGGATCATGCGCCGCACCACCTCCCACTGCGCGCCCGCAAAGGGCCTGGGCTCGGGAACCTCGGCGTCGATGATGGCCAGGGAGGCCCGTTCGATGTCGTCTGGCAGGCGCTCGTGCTGCAAGGGGGCGGGTGGCGGCGGGGTGGGGTTGTGCATGCCGCAAGTGTAGCCGGGTTCGGCCTGGGGGCCAAGGGGCGGAGAACAATGAACCGGCTGCCGGGGGCGCTCAGGCGGCATGGGGAAGATGTGCCATTTCATTCTTCACTTGTGCTACGA